>DATNJO010000702.1:0-9566 GCA_035603895.1 Pyrinomonadaceae bacterium | reverse complement strand
AAACACCGCCACGGGTGAATTGCGTTTACTCGGTGTGTTCTATCCCGCCGGCAGTCCCGCGGTGCGATACGAAACTTAACGATCGTCAACAACTCCTCAACACTACTCCACACACTTTTACAACGAAGCCGAAACAGCCGTTTACAAAAGTGAGCGCGGTTAACAGCTCCCGCGCGAAAGGAGTAGAAATGAAAATCGTAAACATAAACTCGCGCCGCCTCTTCGGCTTCGTTGGCCCTCGGGCTGAGTTTGAGCCCGAGGGAGTGGAATTCCTCGCCAAGGTCGCTTTAACCTTCATCGTTCCCGCCATCGCATTCGCCTGGACCATGGACTCGCAAGTCTTGCTTCTGTGCTTGATCCTCGAGCAAGTGTTCGGAGGTGTTTGCGGATGGCTTCTCCACAAACTACCTGCTCGTCCCCCGCTATCCTGTGTACCTGTAGACGTAAATCCACCCGTACCTGCTAAAGTTAAAAGGCCGCCTGACGATTTGCTGTCGCTCTGGTCTCCACGGCTCCGGCCTCGTTATCACCAGTAACGAAGCCGGAACTGTGGAGTTCGAGAGTGGCGGCGCGACCTTGCAGCCGCGCCGCCTCAAAACAGAATCAGTGATTGGTGACCTCGAGGCCATCGAGAGTATCGTTTGGCAGCCCCGGTCCATCCTGCGGAACGGTGACTTCTCTTCGCAGCGGCGCTTCACTCCGCACTTGTAACATCAAGAGATATCTCTCCTTGCAGAGTTTGCACTCAGCGAGGTGTTGTTCGACTTCGAACGCTTCTTCGTCGTTCAGAAGATCCACGATGTAGGCTGGAAGTTTTTCGCCGGTCGTTGGAGCCACGCAGGCGATTGAAAAGTGAGAGTTGTCGTGATGATTATTGTTGTTGTTATTAGAATTTGTAGTCATGGCTCAACCTCCTTGGCGCGTCACCAAGTGATGCAGTTGAGCCGAACCCTCAAGTCTGGGCGGGTTTGCCAGTCGAAGGTTTATAAACCTTCTTCTTGCGCTCAAGATCCTGTTGTCTCTCAAGAAATCCGTGCGCGGAGATCCTCACGCGCAGTCGTTCTTTGGACACAGGGTCGCGAAAACGTGCATCAATTGGTTCGCGGCCAGTTTGGAACTTATGCAGTAACCTGCAAAAGTCCCCCTCCTTTGTCGTTGAAGCATTGTTCATGGTTCTCTCCAATGAAGTCACTAAACTTCAAGAAAAAGAAATAGCCGTCGCTAAAACGGCTGCGGTGTCCTCCGGTTAAACGCGCAATGCTAATGGGCGAGATCTGAAGTGCCTCGTACCATACTGCCGCCAGCAAGGCTGATTGGCCTGCCGACGGCTTTGAATGTGAATGATGGAATCTGAGCATCATTACTGCTCCTTTCTGCGCCTAAGGCGCGAAATATTTGGTCCAAGCAGGAGACCCCTGCTCTGCTATTTGTAAACGCCTGAATCCGCGCATCTGTAAAGTTGTGGAAATTTTTTGCCGGGCTCTTAACAGTAACGCGGGAGTTTCCGTTATCTGGAGTGACAGTCGGAATAATGAGGTTGGACTAAAAGGAGAGAAACAATGAAAAGCCAAAGATTCTTTTTCAGCATCGTAGCCGTGGTTGTGGTACTGGGTGTGTTCTTCTTTTTCTTCTTCGGATTCGTTAAACCGCGGTTTCAAAGCGCGGTTGGAAGAGTAAGCGACGTCCAGGTTGCTGCTCTGGTCAACGTTGTTCCTGTGCCTGAGGTCGTGGGTGCTGTCAACGTCGAACGCGTGGTTTCGAACAACCTGGCGGTTGTGAAGGCCGTTGAAGTTGAGCGCGTCGTCGACACCGTGAGCATCGTCGGCTAATCACCCACCCGAGCTCCCCAACTAACTCCACAAAAATTGACTGAACCGCGCCGGAGCCAACGCCGGCGCGGTTCTTGTTTGGTTTGAATGCGGCTGTTTTGTAAGCAGGCACAAAAAAGCGACGGCTCAGTACCGTACACGACGAGAACTTACAGATGTCGAAACTAGCTTAGTGAGCCGCTGCTTTCCCTTTGCGTGGAACGGGAGGCGTAAGATCTTCGACAGGGTCAACCGGCGTGGGGGCGACGGTCGTTTTCTCCTGGTTTTCCTTCAACATTTGGGCAAGCCTCTCCGGCGCTTCGGCGCGGGCCTCCAGCAGGGTCAGACAGTACTCTTTGCAACGAAGGCACTCGTTTAGATGGGTTTCCATTGTCTCAGCCTGGGCGTCGTCCAATTGATCGACGACGTAGGCTGCCAGGAACTTTCCTGCGTCTGGGTCTGTGCACACGTTCTTTATGCGAACTCTGGGTGTTTGCATTGTGATATTCATAGTTTGCAACTTCTGTTCCTGTTTGTGAGTAAGTCTTTATGAGCCAGTTTTTCTTGCGGACGGAGGGCCGCCTCTTTCCCGACCACGGGATTCCTGGTCGCCTTTTCGCGTAATTATCGTCGCGATGCGGGCGTCTTCGCTGGCAAAGAAATCGGCCACTACCTTCTTCACGAGGCTGCCGATGGCCACGTGTGACAATTTAATGCCATTCTCGGCTAACTTGTCCTGAATCTCTCTGAGTGAATTATCTTCAAAGTGATAGTGCATTATTTTCTGGGTCAACTCGTCGAATTTGCCCACGAAAGCCCAAAACCGTCCGAGAGCTTCGCGGCGTTCCGCCTCGGCTTCTATATCAACCGTAACATCTTCAACCACATACGTCTCATCAAGTTGGCCGTCTTCCTTGCGGACGGATTTACGTCTGTAGTCGTCGATAAACTTGTTGCGGGCGATACGTTTAACCCAATTGAAAAAATTCCCGTACGGCCGGTTGTAGTCAGGCTCAAATTGATCGAGCCGGTCGCAAACTACAGCGCGTACGTAATTGGCGAGCACGTCTGCGTCAGTCGCATTGCGAGTAATGCTTTGGCAGATAAGTTTCAGGCGGTACTGGAAAACCGGATTGATGAGAAGCTCATCTCTCGATTGCTCCTCGCTCAATAGTTGTTTCAGAAGCTCACGGAAATCAGCATCTTCCTGGGTTGTGGTTTGAGGCACATCTGACATAGCGACCTCCTTCGGTGCGTAGCTCGCTCACATTGAGGTAAACGAGTGGCAGTCGCCCATGCGTCTGCCATATCCTCCCGTTTTTTCCAACCGTGAACGAAACTTTGAAGTTAACTTGTTTAATGAATTCGGCGGTGATGCTTGAAACAACGCCGTCGACAAGGCATTAAGCCTCGCCAACGGCGTCCGCTTAGGGTTATTGCGTTCAGGTACCATTACCTTCCTCCCCTAATCATCATGGACCGGAATGACAGGGCATTACCGACCCCGCGTATATTTATTTGAACGGATGAACCCGCCGATCTGTAAAGCAGAAAAATTCTTGGTGCGCCCTTAACAGAGGAGGCGCAGATGTCGTTTACCGAAATGAGAGGCGGCGGGATTCACAGTGAGTGATACTTCCCAGCGCCGAGAGTCTTACACGCTTCGTTCTCATGTGCAGAGAGCGAAACAATTTAAGGAGCGACACATGAAAAGCAAATTCTTTTTCGCGGCGGTAATCTTCTTCTTGTTCACCGTATTCGTGTTCTTCTTCGCGCTGGTTAGCCCTCGATTCTTCGGCGCTGTGACGAAATCAGCCGGCGTCGTGGTGGTGAAGCACGTAGAACAGTCAAACGTTGCCGCGGTAGTCGGTCGTGTAGTGGACACGCACGTAACCGTGAGCGTAGGCAAATACGTTTAGGTTTAGAGCCGCGCAACCTAACAACAAAATCGCTGTTGCCATGGCAAAACTGGACCGCGTCAGATCGACTCCTGGCGCGGTCCTGGTCCGTTTATGGACCAGAAGATCGATTCGTGGAGAAGTCTAATGGGTGATCAGCGGTACTGGCAAGCAATTCACAGTGTTATTGGTCCACGAAGTCGCGGATATCTCGAAACGGCCGCTCGGCGTCGTCGAAGTCAGGACGGTAGTAATAGGATGAGCCGTCAAATTCCTGTACCCAACCCTCTTCCATGCCCAATTCTTCAAGCGCCGCGGTCGCTTTCATCCATTCCGATTCGCGGATGCGCCGCGAGAGCAACAGGTAGCGCTTGTTCGTCTCCGCCTGGTGCGTTGGGTAATACTGGGCCATCAGCGAAATCGCCACGCGCGGACTCAGTTCATCTTTAATCCACTCGATCGACTCCCGCACGCTTCCGACGTCATTCGGCAAAACCAGGAGTCTAATCACCAATCCGCGTTTTAACAGCCCGTTTTCATCGAAAACGAGTTCGTCTCCGGTCTGGCGAAACATCTCCTTCAGCGCCAACCGCGAAAACTCTTTATAACCACTCACTTTCGAGTACAAATACCCCGACTCGTCATCCGCATACTTCAAATCCGGCAGGTACACATCAACCACCCGATCGAGCAGTTGCAACACCGAAACCGCGTCGTAGGCATTCGTGTTGTAAACGATCGGCACGTTGAGACCCTGCTGCGCGGCCAACAGGATCGAGCGCGCCATCTGGGGCGCGAAGTGCGTCGGCGAAACGAAATTGATGTTGTGACAACCACGCCCTTGCAGCTCGAGCATCATCTCGGCGAGACGTTCGTGTGTGATTTCGTTTTTGAGTTGTTGCTTGTGTGTTTGCGAGATCTGATAATTCTGGCAATAGACGCAGCGCAAATTGCAGTTGCCGAAGAAGATGTTTCCGGCGCCGCGCGTGCCGACCAGCGGCGGTTCTTCGCCGAAGTGCGCGGTGTACGAAGAGACGATCGGCAAACGGCCCGAGTAACACGCGGCGATGTCGTTGTTCAGCCGATTGTTCAAACAATCGCGCGGACACACCGTGCAGCTTTCCAGCAGCTTTTCCAGCGCTTCAACACGCTGCGGCAATTCGCCGCTGCGCAACAAGCCGAGATACGATGGAGCTAACGACTCAGTCATGACGTCTGAAGTGAACGAAATGCGGTCTGTGCTGTTCGACGATCTCCGCCGGCGTCGCCCGTTTCGACTGCCGCCACACGAAATCCATTTCGGAGTGGATCGTGCTGAGCGCCAACCGCGCCTCGAAGATCAGCAATATACTACCGTAGAAAAGAAAACACGCACCGACTAGACCAAGTCCCACCGGTACGAGATTGTGCCGCGGGTTACCGCTGAAAGCGACGATGCCGATCGCGACACTCGTCGCGACGAACATTCCGAGACTCAAATAAAACGTCACCATGCAACGTTGCAGCAGCCGCGCCCGGCTTGTCAGTTTATCGAGTTGCTGAAAGATTGCCGCTTGCCGTTCGATTGCCACTTCTCCTCGCTCATTGCGTTCGGCCATCTCTTCAAGACGATCGGACAACGTGCGCACGCGATCTACCACCCGGCCCAGGCGCGAGGAAGTCGAAAGGATCATACTGCCGCAGGCCGAAATCAGCACCGCGGGCGTGATCATGGCCGTCAAAACGGCAATGGCGGCGGCGGAATCCACGTTGCTCTTTTATAGTTAATGCTGTAATCCTGTCAAAACCCGATGCGCATCTGGCTTTCCAAAAACAGTGAAGTGCCGATTCGCGAACAACTCGTGACGCAGATTGTCCTCGGCATCGTCAGCAACGACCTGAAGATGAATGAACGGCTGCCAAGCACACGCGACCTCGCGCGCCGTTACGACATTCACGCAAACACCGTCAGCGCCGCCTATCGCGAACTCGCCCACCGTGGTTGGGTCGAGTTTCGCAAAGGCAGCGGGGTTTACATACGCGGGCGAACGGACGACAAACTCGAACAACATCTCGCGCTCGACCATCTGGTTTCGCGCTTCTTCCGTAACCTGCGCGAAGACGGCCACTCGCTCGGCGAAATTCAGGAAGCCGTCCGGCGTTCGTTTTCACTCCAGCGCCCGGATCATTTTCTGCTGCTCGAGCCCGATCCTGAACTGCGCGAAATACTCGTCGCGGAGATCGCGTCGGCTGCGAAGGTCAAAGTAAAAGGCGCTGGACCCGAGGATCTTGACGGCGCTGGTTCATTCGCTGGTGCGACGCCGTTGGTGTTGTACGGTCATCGCGAGAGTTTCGACGACCTTGTAGACCCGCAAACGGATCTGCTGGTGCTTCATTCGGCTTCGGTGGTGGAGTCGATGAAAGGACAAACGCGTCCGCCGGCGGATGCGCTCGTGGCGATCGTGTCGCGGTGGCCGGAGTTTTTGCGGTGGGCGCGCACGATGCTCGTCGCGGCTGGACTGGACGCAGACGCGTTGAGCTTTCGCGACGCACGCGAGCGTGGTTGGGAGAAAGGATTGCGATCGGCGACCTTTGTGATCGCCGATTCGCTGATGGCGCCACGAATCCCCGCGGGTTGCGAGGTCAAGATTTTTCGAGTGTTAGCGCAGTCGTCTCTACAAGAAATCCGCGAATACGCTGAAAGGTTCTTTTAATCTGTGTAATCTGTGGTTACTGCTTGTCTTTCGCGAGCGTGCGAATGTAGTTAACCACGTGCCAGCGTTCCTCAGGTTCTTTCATCCGGTTCTCACCAGCCGGCATGATGCCCGTGATACCTTTCGAGATTTTCCAAAAGAGCTCGCCGTCGGTCATCGCCGTCATTCGTTCCTTGTTCGTCAGATCGGCGGGCTTGCGACGCAGGCGTGGAAAATTCGCTTCGTTGCCGGCGCCAGTGTCGCCGTGACAGAACACGCAGTTGCCTTTGTTCCGGTCGAAATAGAGTTCTTTGCCTTTCGCGATCGACTCGGCCGTGGAAGGCACCGGGTTCGGTGTTTTGTCGGCATCGTCAGGAAGTTCCCAGGTGTTTTTGGAGAAGTCCTGTTGCGGCGCGGCCTTCGCGGGAGGCGCGATCGAGCGCGAGTCGTTCTGATTTTGGTTCTTGTTGGTAGTCGTGGAACTGTTCGCGTTTTGCGCCGCCGAGTTCGGTTCGAGTTTGAACGCACTCGCAAACAAGACTGCAGCGGTGAACAGTAGAGCAAACGCCAGCACACGGAGCGTGATCGACATATTCATTCTCCTTTGAATTCTTTACCTTGTTCGTTTCCTGCGCACCGGCCGCCGGGGAGAAGTCACCGGCTTAGCCTCGGTCTTTGCCGCCGCCGGCTTCGGTTTCAGGGCTTCGGCAATCGCCTGTTGCGGAATATCAGCCTCCCAGACGACCTCGTTGTCCTGCGGCATCAGCTTGATGCTCTTCATGATCGTCGCGAACATCTGGCTCTCCGTGCCCGTCAACATCATGTTGTCCAGCAAGGTTTTTGCCTGCTTGTCTTCCACGGCGTCCAGGCCTTGTTTCATCAGCATCGATATCAAACTGCTGATGATCTTCGCGGTGTCGGGATTGTCGGCATTCATTGCACCGCGAACGCTGAAGTTGGTGCCGGAGATTGTAATGGACGAATAGAAGTTGCCGAAAGGCGTGTTGCAGGCACTTTCGCGTGGTGACGTTTCAGTGCCGAACAAGCCAAATGCTTTTGCGAAGGACGTCAGCGGCGCGCCCGCGCTGGCCATGAGCACGTTTGGATCGCGCATCAACGAAGCGACTAGCGCGGGGTTGATACGGCCGTTGCCGTCGGCGGCGTCAATCGCCGACTTCAGATAAGGCAGATTTCCGATCGCGAGCGAATTCGCGCTCAACGGCACTGCGCCTACGTCCACCAGCGACTTAAGCATCGGCATCTTCTCGGCTTCCGTGGCAATCGGATCCACTCGCATCACCGCCATCGACTTCGAACCGTGCTTTTCGATACGCACTCGATCCTGAAGCGTAAGTTGGGCCAGCGAGAAGAGTGAATCGGCACTGAAGTCGCCGCCGATGACCGCCATCACGTCCGGCGCCACAAAACTCAGATCGCCCGCGGGTTTGTGAAAACGCAACGCGAAGACGAGGTAATCGACCGTCGAGGGGTCGAAGCCGACTGACTTCTTCATGTCCGCAAACGTGGCACGCATTCCAATGACGTCCTTTTCAGACATCACTCTCGGCGCTGCGTCATTCAGCAGTCTTTGCGGACTGATGTAGATCAACATGTCCGCCTCGGGGAGATTGGCGAGGGAAGTCGATAAGGATTGCGCTAGCGCGGCAGTCATTAAGAAGGGGATTGCGAGCGCGGCCGTGAGCCAAAGTTTTAAGGATCGGGTTTTCAAGTTGACCTCCAGTCGAGATGTTTAGATGTGCGACAGTTCTTTACGCGTGAGTTCGTTTTCAGTGTTGCCGGTGTTCAGCGTGGAAACGGGTTCGAAGAGCAGCACTTCACACTCCTCATCGGCAACCGGCCGGTGTTCGACGCCGCGTGGCACGACGATCATTTCACCTGCTTCAATCCAGACGCTCTGTTCCGCTTCCGCCTCACGGTATTCCATCCTGAACCGGCCTTTGACGACCATAAATAGCTCGTCTTCGTTTTCGTGATGATGCCAGGTGAACGGGCCCTGAAACTTTACGAGTTTCACGTATTGTCCGTTCAACTCCGCGGCGATGCGCGGGTTCCAATGGTCATCGATCAGGGAAAGTTTATCCCGCAGATTAATTTTGTTCATACTTCACGATAGCGAAAGCAGGTCGGATCGTGATCGTTGACCAGTCCCACGGCCTGCATGAATGAGTAGCAGATGGTTGAGCCGACAAACTTGAAGCCGCGCTTCAGCAGGTCTTTGCTCAACTGATCGGAGATAGGCGTGGTCGCGACGACCGGCTGTCCGCGTTTGCGCCGGATTGGTTTGCCGTCGACAAAGCGCCACACGTAATTATCGAAACTGCCAAACTCGCGCTGCACTTCACGAAAAGCGATCGCGTTTGTGACCGCCGAGTTGATCTTCAAACGGTTGCGGATGATTCCCGCGTCGTCCAGCAACGCGGCGATTTTGCGTTCGTCGTACCTGGCGACCTTCGCCGGGTTGAAACGGTCGAAAGCGGCGCGATAGTTGTCGCGTTTGCGCAGGATCGTTTCCCAACTCAGTCCGGCCTGCGCTCCTTCGAGAATCAAAAACTCAAACAGGCGAGTGTCGTCGTGAACGGGCACGCCCCACTCTTCGTCGTGGTAGGGGAGCATTAAGGGAGTTTTAGCCCAGGAGCAGCGCTTGGTCATTTTGTAAACTTCTTCTCTGTGTCACAGAGAAGAGAATTAGCCGATCTGGCCAGTCAGACACTTTACCACGGAAACAAGTTCGCGGATGTCGACTGGTTTCGCGACGTGAGTATTGTAACCGGCGGAAATGGCCCGGAGCCGGTCCTGAGCGCGCGCGTAGGCAGTCAGCGCGATGGCGGGAATGTGCTCTTCCTCGGAGTTTTCCTGCTCACGGATCTGTTTGATGAGACTGTAGCCGTCGGTGTCGGCCATGCCGATGTCGCTGATGAGAAGATCGAAGTGTTCCTTATCGAGCAACTCGAGCGCTTCAGCGGCGGACGCAACACCGATCACGCTTGCGCCGTGCTCGCGCAGGTCGATCGCGAGTAGATCGAGCGCGTCGAGTTCGTCTTCAACCACCAGAATGCGTAGATCCGCCAGGTCAGTGTCGGTCGCCTGCTCCTCCGGCGTTGTTGTGTTCCCCGGCGTGGTCAGATTCATTTCAACACTTGGCAGCGGCAATCTCACTGTAAACACCG
>DATNJO010000701.1:0-5427 GCA_035603895.1 Pyrinomonadaceae bacterium | reverse complement strand
GCCGGTTTCGTTGTGTTTCCAAATGGAATTTTCGGGCTCCGTCACGAGACCGGCGTAAAGACCGTTCTGCTGATGTGTCGAGGGCCCGAAGTGATCGTGCGTGAAGACAGTGCCGAGCGTGCGATCCCTGCCCGCCAAATTCAAGGTTGGGTCAGCGAACCAGCGCTGCACGGTTGTCTGTGCGCCGAGAGTGCCGAAGAACGGATGCGGCTTGGCAGTCAACGTAGTCTTCGTCGTGCTGTTGAAAGCCTGCAAACCGCCCGCGGCGTTGATGGCATTGATTCGCTCGATTACTTCTTCGGGAGCGAAGGTGCCGTCTTCATAGTTGAAACCGTTACCCGCGCCGTCTGAAGAAGTCACGTCAAACTTCACGAGGTGAATGTGCTGACCCATGATGTCGGTCGGCGTGCGCACCTGGAAGTCGTCGAGTTCGTAGACGTTCGGTGTCAGGTTTGTGTGCTGAAACGTAATACAGTCGTTTGTGTTAGCGCGGAAGAAAAGTGGCTCGGGTGCGCGCGTGCCGTTCAGAGTCGGCACAACGTCAGCCCATAGCGAAAGAATGCGCGTTTGCGGGAAGTGCCAGCCTGCTTTGTTCAGCTTCAGATCGAGCTGAATGGCTGCGCCCTTGTACAAACGCGGACGGCCGAAAGCATTGCCGTTGTCGTCGCGGCAGGGATCTGCGTATGGCGCTCCCGGTTTTGGCGGCAGACCGTTCAACATAAAGTTGGCAGCCGTGCCGTCTGGACGGAAGCTTGCAACCTGCTTTTGTGCGTGGAAGTTCATCGCCGCCACTTCGTCAGGCGTTCCCGTTTCCGGAACTGCCTTCGCCTCGGCCACTAAAATTTCCTTGCTGAAATCGAGACGTGTCTCGACGCTCTCGGCTTCGCCGCCGACGATCACGTGACGCGGCAAACCGCCGTCGTCGATTGTGTCCAGCGGCGGGTGTGGCGGACGGTGTCCGGCAACGCCCGGAACGTAGAATGGATAACCCTTGAACTGCGCGGTTGGCATCGGCGCCATCGCGATTGTTGGTAACGGCACGATCGCCGGAATCGGAGTGCCTTTGGCAATCTCGCCGTCAGGAAGCGCGCGTGCGCCATCGACGGGACGGCCATTGCCGTCGAGTTGCGTGCCTTCTTCGAAGACATCGTGTGTGCGCCACAGTTCCCACATACCTTGCGCAAAGTGCGGGTAGAAGTGGCAGTGGAAGATCGAATCGCCCGGAGTCTTGTTACGGTTGCCGGAACCGCCGTGCGCGATTTCGGTAGTGAATGAATAGCCGGGACCCATCGCCTGGCTATCGAGATAACTGGAGTTGTCGCTGTCGGGCGTATTCAACCACTGGTGCGCGTGCAAGTGGTGGATGTGATGTTCCTTCGGACCTGCATGGACCACGCGCATCTTCACGTGATCGTTTAAGTAACTGTGATGAACGTTTGACGGATCGTCAGGGAACAGAACCTTCGTCGCTTTCGCGCCTGTGATCAAGTTACCGCTGCCGTCGGTCGTGTTCGCCGGGACGTCGACGACCTGCGCCGGATCGCCCACGGCCCACGCCGTCAGAAAGAAGTCTTCGTATTTACATTCAGTGCAGTTGGCCATCGGACCGACGCCCAAACGGTTGGCGAGAATTTCCGCGCCGATGCCGCCGGTGCCGTAGTTGATGGCGAAGCCGTCTTTGACACTGTAAAGCGTGTGTGAAAGAACCGGATCTTCAAACTGCGGAAACGCCTGGATGGCTTTTATCTCGTCGTGATAGACGACTGTGAATTCGCGGAACGGCTGATCGCGATCGGGCTCCACGGCGTTTGCCCGATAGGTGCCCGCCGGAAAACGGCCTTTGTTTGGACCAGTGATAACAGCGTTCAGATCCGTGTGCACGATGTTGTTGTTGGCATCGAGCATCTTCAGGATCGGTTGACCGGCGCGGGGATGTCCCACCGGATAAACAGCGTCGTAGTTCATGATCGGCTGTCCAGCCGCGGTCTTTTTCGGCGTGCCGTCCGTGTTTTTCGCGGTGGCGAGCGCCATCTCTTCCGCAGTTAACTGCGAGCGATACCACTCCGCGGTTTTCTGCTCGACGTTGACTGAACCGAAGAGGCCCATTGCGAGTGAACCGCCATCGCCTTCACCGCCTGTTGTTGCGGCGGTTGAATAAAGCAGGTGACTGCCCTCGCGTTGTGCGAAATAGGTGTAGGTAGCCGACGAACCAGGCGCAACCAGGCTGCTCGGATTCTGTCCGACGTTCGAACCGTCAGAAAGAATCGTGCCGACGAGTTGGAGCCCCATGATGTGCGCTGAGGCTGTGCGGGTGGCCGGTGCGTTGTTAGCGGCAAATGAATTAACGTCCGCCGGGTCGGGAGCTAAAAGGTTAGTAAAGAGCACTTGGAGACAGTCTCCAACGTTCATACGCAAGGCGATTGGCCGCGGGCGTTTGCCGGGACGCAGTTGAACGTTTCCGGCAACGAAACCCTTCGACGGATCGATAGCGACGACATCGCGCTTGAGTGCATAGATCATACCCGCCGGATTGATAACGCCGAGACGGTTATAAATTAAGGCTTGGTCCAACGCGACCACTTCGGCCTTAACCGTCCGCTCGCACGTATCCGGCGGCGTTGTTTGAGCTTGCGCGCCCGACGCGGCGATCGCTACTGCTACTGCGGCGCAGCAGAGCGATTGCCACTGACGCAAAGCATTTCTAATATTCATAAACTTTCCCTCATTGAATCGGTGAAGATCCGGCCTTGTCAGGACAGACTTCAACAAAAATGGAAGCTGGGTGTGTTTTTCGTTTTGGTTTGACCGCGCGGACCTAAAGAACCTGGTGGCGAGGCTTCATCGGAATTTATCTGTGGTCGAGCAAACGTTGTGCCCGTCGTTGTTGGTCCACAGATTACACAGATTACACAGAACAATCTGTGTAATCTGTGGATTGCACTGGGTGTTCCAACTTGGGTTGTGTGAGGTCAGGATGTTCCACCACGGAACACTTACTCGGCGCCGCCGCGCAGGCCGAAGGTTTTCATCTTTCGATAAAGCCTCGGACGGTGGTACTTGAGAATCTCCGCGGTCCTTTTGACGTTGCCGCCGGTTCGTTCGAGTGTCTGTGCGATGGCTTCGCGTTCGATCTCTTCCATCGTGAAGTACGGCGGGATAACGCAGCGAAACTCTGCGGAGTGGGCGTTGTGAAGTTGTTCCGGTAAAGACTCCGGCGTCAACTTGTCTTCGGTCGTAAAGAGCACAGCGTGCTCGATCACGCTTTCGAGCTCGCGAACGTTTCCGGGCCAGTCGTAATGCATCAGCAATGCAAACGCCGGCGTTGAGATCTCGCTAATTCGCTTCTTGTACTTCTCCGCGTATTGTTCGAGGAAACGGTTGGCGAGCAGCGGTACGTCGTCGAGCCGTTCGCGCAACGGCGGTGACTTGACCTTGATCGTGCTGATGCGGAAATAGAGATCTTTGCGAAGCGCGCCCTCGTTAATCATCTGTGCCGTATCGCGATTGGTCGACGAGACGAGCCGGAAGTCCACGCTGATTTCCTGTTCGTCGCCGAGTCGACGGAGTTTTCGTTCCTGTAGCACGCGCAGTAACTTCGTTTGCAGGTGGATCGGCATTTCGGCGATCTCGTCGAGCAGCAACGTGCCGCCGGCAGTCGCTTCGATCAATCCGCGTTTGTCGCGATCGGCTCCCGTGAACGCGCCCTTTCGGTAACCGAACAACTCGGATTCGATCAGCTCCTGCGGAATGGCCGCGCAGTTGATGCGCGTAAAAGGCAATTTCGCGCGTGGACTCTGAAAATGAAACGCCGCCGCGATCAACTCCTTGCCCGTTCCTGACTCGCCTTCTATCAACACTGAAGCGTCAGACGGCGCGGCAGTGCGGATCATGGCGTGGATTTGCCGCATCTTCGGATCGCGTCCGATGAGGCCGAAATCGTCGCCATCCCTCATCAGCGCACTCTTCAGGCTACGGTTCTCGCGCTTAATAGCCTCGAATTGCAACGCGCGTTCGATCAGCGTTGTAACTTGATGAGGTGTGAAAGGTTTTTCGAGGTAGTAGAACGCGCCGCGCTTGATGGCTTCGATAGTGACGTCGAGCGAACCATGCGCGGTCATCACGATGACTTCCGTGTCAGGCGTGTCACCTTTAACAAGCGCCAGCAAGTCGATCCCGCTGACGTCCGGGAGCCGCACGTCGACGAAGACGAGATCGTACGGCGAGCCTTTCAACAATTCTTTCGCCTCGTTACCGGTTCTGGCCGAATCAACGTGATGGCCCAACTCAGTCAGGACCAACCGCAGCGCATCCGTGACACTCGGCTCATCGTCGATCACCAGAATCCGGCTACGAAACATCGTTAACCTCCTGCTGACCGGCGGGCAGCGTGACGGAGATCGTTGTGCCCACTCCGAGCCGGCTGCTGAGAGAAATCGTGCCGCCGTGCTGATCGATGATTTTTTTGGCGTACGGCATACCGAGGCCGAGCCCCTGCGCTTTAGTGGTATAGAACGGCTCGAAGATCTGTCTCGCTTCGTCGTCGCCGATGCCGCGGCCAGTGTCAGTAATTTCAAGTCGAACCGTGTCATCGATCTGGTTGACAGTGATGCTCAACGTACCGCCTGTGGGCATAGCTTCGATCGCGTTTAGCATGAGATTCAGCAAAGCCCCGCGCATGGAGGATTGGTCGACGCTGACGTAAACCGGCTGTTGGTCCAACAAGAGACGCACTTCGACGTTGTTTGCCGTTAGCTGCGGCTGAGCCAGATCAAGCACGTCATTAATAATCACGTTTAGATTTTCAGAACGCACGGTGAGACTAACCGGCCGCGCGAAATCGAGGATCTGCACGACCCTGCTGTTGAGGTGATTGATGGTGTCGACAATCTTATCGACGAGATAGATTTCGCTTTCTGAAAAGTTTTCGGCCTTACTTTTGAGGTGGAGCGAGTAAAGAAGTAAACCGGCCAGCGGATTCTTCACTTCGTGAGCTACTTGCGCGGCGGCGCGACCGAGAGCATTGATGCGTTCCTGAGTTACGAGCCGTTTGTGAGTTTCGACGAGTTCGGCAGTGCGTTCGGCAACGCGCAGCTCGAGTTCTTCGGCGTAACGTTTGATCTGCTCTTCGAGCCGGCGCTTCTCATCCGTGAGGCGCTTCTTCTCCGCTGCGCGGCCGACGACGTTGAGCAGCACGTCTTTGGTGATCGGTTTCGCGATGAAATCGTAAGCGCCCGAGCGCACGATCTCCGGTAACACGGAAAGGTTTGGTTCGCCCGTGATCATGATGACGGGCACATAGATTTCCGCGCTGCGTATCTTCTGCAACAACTGAATGCCGTTCTTGCCGGGCAAGTTGATGTCGATCACGGCGACGTCGAGGTCGTCAACTTTGAGCATTGCCGCGCTGTCGTAATCCGCGGCGGCTAA
>DATNJO010000700.1:0-2063 GCA_035603895.1 Pyrinomonadaceae bacterium | reverse complement strand
TAAGCGGGCGACGGAGCGTCGACAAAGGTTTCAAGTGTCCACGAACGCGGATCTCTTCACCGTTTGTAATGCCGCCTTCGAGCCCGCCCGCGCGGTTCGTCTCGCGTATAAATTCGCGCGTGTCCGCGTTGTAAGCGATCTCGTCGTGAACCTCAGAACCAGGCAGGCTACTCGCTTCGGCACCCGCACCGATCGCAACAGCTTTCACTGCCGGTATCGACATCACTGCCTGCGCCAGCAGTCCGTCAAGTTTCAAATCCCAGGCAGTGTGCGAACCCAATCCCGGCAACACACCGCGAGCAGCGACTTCAAAAATCCCGCCGAGCGTGTCGCCTTTGTGACGTGTCTCATCGATCAACGCGATCATCTGCTGCTCGGCTGCGGCGTCGGCACAGTGTAACGGCGCGTCGTCGGCAATCGCCGCGATTTGATCCCACGATAATTCGAGCGGCTGATCCGGTATACCGCCCAGTTGAATCACATGACTGCGCACCTCAACTCCGAACGACGCGAGCAACTGTTTTGCGAGCGCGCCACACGCCACTCGCGCCGTCGTTTCGCGGGCTGAAGCGCGTTCGAGAATGTTGCGCAGATCGCGCACGTCGTACTTCAAGCCGCCCGGAAGATCCGCGTGACCCGGCCGCGGGCGCTTCAAACGCCGCGATTTCTCCGGCGCGATCTCACGCGCGTCAGAGGCCATCACGTCGGTCCAGTTGGGCCAATCTTTGTTTTCGATCAATAACGTGATCGGCGAGCCAAGCGTCAGTCCATGACGAACGCCGTTGAGAATCTCAGCGTGGTCGCTCTCGATCTTCATGCGCCCGCCACGCCCGTAGCCAAGCTGCCGCCGCCGCAACTCGTAATCGATCGACTCCTGGTCTACCGGCAAACCCGCAGGCAAACCTTCTACAATCGCGACGAGCGCGCGGCCGTGCGATTCTCCGGCTGTGGTGAATCTAAGCATCAGTTCAAAAATTCCTCGGCGAAGATGTTTCCCCTGCCGAGGATACCATGCGGATCGAAAGTCTTTTTCAACGCGGCCATTTCACGGAGCTGATCGTCGGTATAAAAAAGCCGCAGGTAGTCGCGTTTCAACTTTCCGACGCCGTGCTCGGCGGAAAGCGTGCCGCCGACCGAAGCAGCGTATTTCAGAAACTGCACGTACAGCTCACGCGCGCGTGTGCCTTCGTCTTCATCGCGCGGGAGAATGTTGACGTGGACGTGATTGTCGCCGATGTGGCCGAAGATTGTGTAGCGTAAGCCGCTGGACCGCAGTGTTTGTTTGTAGAGATCGAAAAGCCCGGGAAACGCTGCGTCGGGAACGGCCATATCGGTTGATACCTTCCGTTGGCGGTAATGTGCAAACCACTCGTTCATCAACACCGGCAGTTGGTGGCGAAACTCGCGCAATCGGGCCTGGTCCTGTTCGTTCGTCGCAAACCACGAATCGTTGAAGGCGTGATGCTGATCCAACAGCGCGAGCCATTTGTTCAGGATCGATTCTTCGGTTTCATCCGTGGTTTCCTGTTCGAAAAAGATCGCGGCGACAGCCGCCCCAGGGATCTCCGGATATTTTTGACGCAGGAAGTTCAGTGATTCGTTGTCGAAAAACTCGAGTGCGCGCGCGTCTACAGCGCCTCTCTTTGCTTCAGCGACAAATGCGAGCACGTCGGACTCGTTGGCGAAGAACACGACGCCGCTCAAAAGACCCTCGGGTTTGGGAATTAAGCGCGTTTCGATTTCGCAAATAACGGCGAGTGTGCCTTCGCTGCCGATGAAGAGATCGATCTCGTCCATGTCGGGAGCGACGAAGTAGCCGCTTGCGTTCTTGCGCGTCGCTGGCCGGCGGTAACTTGGGAGAGGGATTTTGGAAATCTTTTGACCGCGATGTAAATCCAGAACCTCCCCCGAAGCCAGCACCACTTTCAAACGCTCGATGTAATTGCGAGTTGGACCATACTTGAAGGTCCGCGCACCCGACGCGTTTGTTGCGACCGTGCCGCCAAGAAAACAGCCGCGTTCGGTTGGGTCTGGCGGGTACAACAGTCCTTTCTGATCCACTG
>DATNJO010000699.1:0-10984 GCA_035603895.1 Pyrinomonadaceae bacterium | reverse complement strand
TACCAATCGTCGATTGCGTCGAATCTCGTTCAGCTCTTTGATGAAGAGCGGCCAGAAACGCCAGTTCAATAATCTTTCCCACATAATCAATCCTCTTCTCGGTGTCTCTGTGTCTCTGTGGTTTCAACCCAAGCCTCGATCTGCATCTTGCGCAGGCTCATCCACGCGCGCAGCAGGAACAATCCACTCAACACCGCCAACACCACCGGCACGTGCCACGTCGCACTCCAACCACCGCCACGAACAAACACATCCCGCGACACTTCAACGAAATAACGCGCCGGCACCAGATCGGAAATCCAACGCAACCACGACGGAATGTTCGCGATCGGAAACACAAATCCCGACAGCAAGAACGACAACAAGAAGCACACGTTCTGCACCGCCTGAATCGCTGCCGCCTGGTTCGGTATCGACGCGCCGGCCATTGCCCCAAAGCAGACGTTACAAAACAGGTAAAGCGCCGAACTGATCAGAAACGGCGTCGGGTCGCCTTTGAACCACAAACCAAACATCGGTAATGCGAGCGCGAGCGTCAGCACCCACTCAGCTACCGCAACCAGCATGTAAGCGATGATCTTTCCGAGGAGATACTCGTGTGCGTGAATGCTCGCGACGTAAACCTGAAGAATCGTCTTCTGTTCGCCTTCGCGCGACATCGCCAACGCCACGAGCAGCGGTGGAAACAACGCGAGTCCGACGGCGAAGATCGCTGGTCCAATGTACTGGTTTGAATCATGACCGGGGTTGAACCAGAAACGCATCTGCGCGTTGATCGCGGGTGCGGCTGAAGCTGCCGAGTTGTTCTCGTTATTGAACGCACGCGTAATGCTCGCGGCGTTTCCGCGCATGATGTTTGCGGTGTTTGCGTCAGTGCCGTCGATCAACCATTGCACTTCGGTCGCTTTACCACGCTTCAGATCGCTCTCGAAGTTTTCGGGAATGACGATCGCCGCGCGCGCCTGTTCGTTGTCGAGTGCGCTCTCCGCTTTTTCAGTAACCGCGAGCGGCTCGATGCGAAACGTCAACGACGATCGGATCGTGTCGACATAACGGCGCGCGGCCGGCGACTGGTCCCAGTCCTGGACCACGACCGGCAAGTCCGTGACGGTCAGCGACACGCAGGAACCGATGAGCCACATCTGAATCAACGGCAATACCAGAGCCAGCACTACTGTCAGTCGATCGCGTGAAAACTGCGTCAGTTCTTTTCGTGTTTGTGCAATGATCCGTTTCATAATCAGTTCCTTCTGGCACGGAGCGCGGGCGGCTCGCCCGCAACCTTCAAAAACCTGCGGGCGAGCCGCCCGCGCCCCGTACTCGTGCCTTTTCTACAATCGAGATAAACGTGTCTTCCAACGAATAAGGCGTCTCGTACGCGCGCAACACTTCGATGTTCGCAGCACGCAACTCCTCTTTAAGCCGGCGGATTTCAGTCTCGGGTTCCGCATCGACGACCACGTGCAAACGATCGCCAAACAAAGAGATTCGCCACCGTTCGCGCGTCGCTTTCAAAAGATCGGCAGCCGCCTGCGGATCGCTCGTGATCAACTCAAGCAGATGTCCGCCTTGCGCGGCTTTCACACCCGACGGCGTTCCCTCCGCCACCAACTCGCCCGCCACCATGAAACCCAATCGATTACACTGCTCCGCTTCTTCGAGATAATGAGTCGTGACCAGCACAGCCACGCCGCGATCCGCGAAGCCATTGATCATTTTCCAAAACGCACGCCGCGCGAGCGGATCGACTCCCGAAGTCGGCTCGTCGAGAAACAGCACGCTCGGTTCGTGCATCACCGCCGCACCAAACGCGACGCGCTGTTTCCAACCACCAGGCAAACTGCTGGTCAGCAAATCGCCTTTGCCTTCGAGTCCGGAAATCTCCAGCACCCATTGCTTCTTCTCTTCGCGCTCGTTGCGCGGCACGTTGTAAACACCGGCGAAGAAGTTGAGATTCTCATCAATCGTCAGGTCGTCGTATAACGAAAACTTCTGCGACATGTAGCCGATGCGCTGGCGCACAAAACTGGACCGCAAACTCCCGGTCTCACCCGCCAGTTCCATCTTTCCACTCGACGCGCCCAACAACCCGCACAGCATCTTGATCGTCGTCGTCTTACCCGCGCCGTTTGCCCCGAGCAGTCCGTAAATCTCGCCATACTTCACCTCGATGTTGATGTTCTTCACGGCATTGAAACCGCCGAATCGTTTGCTCAGATTCTCGGCATTGATCGCGATCGCGCCTTCAGGACGCGAGCGAAACTGGCGGCGCCGCGGAAACGGCGAGACTTTCAATTCGCCACCGAGCTCGCGCAATTTCGCAACGAACGAGTTTTCCAAAGTCGGCGCTCCGGCTTTGATCTCAGTCGCCACAATTCCCGCTTTCGCCAGCGCTTCGCGTGTGGCGGTCTCACCTGCGTTGACATCGGCAACCATCAGATCGAGCCGGTCACCGAAGCGCTGCACGTCGTTGATCGCCGCCACATCGCGCAACACTTCTTCCGCCTGGCCCAACTGGCCCAAGTCCGCCGTTTTCATTTCCAGCCGTTGCAAACCGAGCTGCTCGCGAATCTCAGCCGGCGTTCCCGTTTGGTGAATCACACCGTCGTACATCAACGCCACCCGATGACAACGCTCGGCTTCATCGAGATAAGGCGTCGCGACGACCATCGTCATTCCGTCACTCGCCAACCCGGCCAACGCGTCCCAAAACTCACGACGCGACACCGGATCGACGCCCGTCGTCGGTTCGTCGAGCAACAGGATCTTCGGTTGAGCAATCAACGCACACGCGAGCGCCAGCTTCTGTTTCATGCCGCCACTCAAACTGCCCGCGAGACGATCCTTGAAACGCTGCATGTCAAACATCTGCAAGTAATGATCGCCACGTTCTTCAATCTGCCGGCTCGTCAACAAGCGTAGCTGACCCACGTAGCGCAGGTTCTCTTCAACGCTCAGGTCCTGATAAAGACTGAAAGTCTGCGTCAGGTAACCAACAAACGGCCGTGCATCGACGGTCGTCTCGCCGTACATCTCGGCTTCCCCCGACGTTGCTTCCATCACGCCGCCGAGGATTTGAAACACCGACGTCTTGCCCGCGCCGTCTGGTCCAATGATGCCGAAGATCTCGCCCTGCGCGATTTCGAGGTCGATGCCTTTCACCGCCTCGAAATCGGCGTAGTTCTTCACGAGTCCTCGTACGCTGATCGCTGTCTGTTCCATGATCTACTCCGTCACGACTTCGCCGTCCGCAGGCATGCCGGGCTTCGCGTATCCCGCGGCGCCTTTCAACATCAACTTGACGCCGACAACCTGCTTGACGCGATCGTCTTTGAAATAAGTGTTCTCCGGTGTGAACGAAGCTTCCGGATCGATTCGCGACACGACAGCATCAATCGCTTTGTCGGGCGCAGAGTCGAGATAAACACGCGCGATTTGTCCGGCACGCACGCGTCCGATCTCGCCTTCGGGAATGAACCCGCGCAGGTAAACCGCGTTGAGATTTACCAACGTTACGAGTGGTGTTCCGGCTGTTATCACTTCGCCTGGTTCCGCGGATCGCGTCGCGACTGTGCCGTCAATCGGCGCAACCACTTCCAGATCCTTGCGATCGGCCTGCGCCTCACGCAGTCGCGCCCGTGCTTGTTCGGCTTGCGCCTGTGCCGCAGTGATTTCGGCTTGCGCCTGAAGGATCTGCTTGCGAACCGCAGTCGCTTGCGACGTGCGCATCGCTGCGTTCGCAACGTTTGCTTTCGCCATCGTCAACGAACCACGGGCGACATCAACCTGGCGTTGAGCCGCGCGAACCGCAGCGCCCTGTGCTTCTGATGTCGAACGCGCTTGTCTTCCCGTTCGCTCAGGCACGTCGCCATCTTTGGCGAGTGTCGTGTAGCGCTCCTCGTCGTAACGCGCCTGGCTGTAATCTGCTTCGGCTCTGACCAACTCAGCTTCAGCGTGTGCGACCTGTGCTTCAGCCTGGCTCACGCGTCCTTGCGCGTCGATGCGCGCCTGGTCCACGCCGATGTTGCTCTCTTCGAGCTGCGCGTTGAGCACCGCGATCTGTTGCTCGGCACTCAACACTCGCGCTTCAGCTTCGAGCACGAGCGACTGCTGTTGCTCTTCACGAGCGCGAACCTGCTCGTCGTCAATCAGCGCGATCACCTGTCCGGCTTTCACCTGATCGCCTTCGCGCACGTGAATCTCGCGGATGCGTCCGGCGATCTTTGCCGCGACCGTGGCGTCGTCGCCTTCGATTCGGCCGCTGACTTTGATCACGTTCTGTGGACCAGCCGGCGTGCGAATCAGGAAGTACCAAACGGCACCCGCGGCAATAGTTAAGACCAGTAAAGCAACGACGACTTTCGCGCGCTTCTTCGCAGCGCCATTAGTTTTGTTCTGTTTTGAGTCCGACATAAACGTCTCCTTTTTCTGAAGTAACCGCGACGTTGCGATAGCTGAAGGTGTTGCCAGTCGCGCGCTGGAAATCCGCGACGGCCTTGTTCAAATCAGTTTGTGTTTCCAGTTCCCGGCCACGTGCCGTAACCAGATCCGTCTGACGTTGCAGCACCAAAAACACGGTCGACATGCCCGCCTGAAACTTGCGCTGTTCGCTCGTGTACTGCTGTTCCGCCGCTTCGCGCTGCGCGACCGCCGCTGACATGCGCGCCTCGACCGAACGCACGCGCTGCATCGCGTTGCGCACGTCAGCTTCGATTAACTGCTCTGTCTGCGCGCGAACGGTATCGAGCCGCCGGCCTTCCGCGAGTGAATGGCCCAACTGCGCTTTGGCGGTTCTGTTTTTCAACGGCAACGAGATCCGCACGCCGACGCGCACCGTGGGATTGTCCTGGCCCAACAAGTTCGAAAGTGAACGGCCATAACCGCCTTGAAGATCCGCCGGTATTGGATTTCCGATCGGCAGCGGGTTCTCGTTATCGGTCAACGTGCCCGCCACGCCGTTGCTGCTGTAACTCATCGTTAAATCAACTTGCGGCTTGGTTTGGTCGCGATAGAAACGGCGATCGATTTCGTTGATCTCGCTGTTGGTGCGCAGCTCGGCGAGTTCGAAACGGTTCGCGAGCGCCATCGAGATCGCCTGCGGCAAACTGATGCGCGGCACGTCAAGACTCACCGGCGTCACTGGCAACAACGCACGCGACCAAAGCTCCGCGTTGCGATCGCGCAGCATCAATGTCTTGAGTGCGTTCTCGGCACGAGTCACATCTTCCTGCGCTGCGTAGACGTTCTGTTCGTAAATCTTTACCTGCGCTTCGGCTTCGACAACGTCGATTGGCGCCAGCACGCCCTGCGCGACCTGCCGTCGATTCGTTTCGACCTGTGCACGTGTTTGTTTGACGGCTTCATTCTGCACTTGCAGGTTCTTGAGCGCCTGGACCAACTCCCAGTAAGCCTGCTCGACATGCGTGATCACTTCGGTCGCGCGCTGGCGAAACTGCACGTCGGTCAGGGTCAGGTTCTTCTTCGCGATTTCGATACGCCGCCGCGAATCGTCGGTGTGCAGGCCGCGCACGAGTGGCTGCGTGTAGCTGAACGTGACGCGTGACGAGATGATCGGATCGAGCGCGTTGAAAAAGTTGTTGCTTGAAAGGCGTGTGGAAGACATTTCGATGTTGTAGGAACCGCCAAACTTCGGCGCGAGGCCACTCAAGCCGGCTTTGCTGGTGAAATCTTTCAGCTTCAGCGAGCCGTTGTTGCTGCCGCCGATGAACGAAGTGACCGGTGTGGAAGTGCGCTCGAAGTACGACTCGGAAAAGAGCAGCGGATCGTAAGCGCCGCGAGACGCGGTCAGGTTGTGCTCGGCTTTCTCGACGTCGATACGCGACGCTTGAATGTCGTTATTGTTTTCGAGCGCAAGGCGAATCGCTTCGTTCAGAGTCAGTGGTTGTGCGTCGCTGGGGTTAACGCCAACACGTTCTTGCGCTACCGGCTCTTTCGTCTGTGCTTTTGCGACGACCAAGTTGGTCGCTAAGAGGAGAAGAATTAAAAGCAAGTTAAGATTTCTGCGTGGCATAAACTTGGCTCCTTGGGGTTCGTGCTAGGCGTTTTCTGCCGCCTCAATAAGCTGCTGAATGAAGTAATCAAGACCGGTTAGTTCAACGCCGCTTTCCTTGAGGCGGCAGAGAACTGACGCACTGTCGCTATCGAGAAAGCTGGTGCCCGCCAGATCGATCGCAATCGTGCCTTCGTGTTTTGCGCGGAGTTCGAGGTAGGTCGCTTCGAGCAGTTCTGCGTCGCCCTGGCGCAGCGAACCCTCAACGCGCAGTGTCGTGATCTTTCCCGCTTGTCCGTTGACTTCTGTAATGCGTGTCGTCATGGTCCCGCGTTAGTGCAACGGCGAGGCCAGACTAGAAATGTTGATTTTGAAGGGTTTAGCGGTGAGGCAGAGAGGTGTTCGACGCCATATTTGGCGTCCGGCGCGATATGTGGCGTCGAGGTTTAGCCACAAGAGGCACAAGAAGCACAAGAGAATTGCGAACAGCTCTTGAGCTTCTTGTGCCTCTTGTGGCTAAAGCGTTTTGGCGGTGATGCCGAGTTTCTTCATGCGATTGCGAAGAGTGGAGCTTGGTAGACCGAGGATCTCCGCTGCGCCGCCTTTGCCGCCGACCATGCCACGAGTTTGTTCGAGCACTTCAATGATGTGACGACGCTCGACTTCTTCGAGAGCGAGTGCGGCTCTCGACTCTGGCGGTGCGGCTGCCGCTGGAGCCGAAGGAGATGCGCCCGTCAGTTCCGCAAGTGGCGCCTGCAATTCGTCACCACTCGAGAGAATCACCGAGCGCTCCATGAAGTTTTCCAACTCACGCACGTTGCCGGGCCACGGATAAGCGCAAAGCGCGTCAACGGTTGCTCTCGGAATCTTGTGGATACGCTTGTTCATCCGCAACGCGTGCTTGCGCGCGAAGTAACCAATCAACAGCGGAATGTCGTCGATGCGTTCGCGCAACGGCGGAATCGTGATCGGAAAAACGTTTAGACGATAAAACAGGTCGCTGCGAAACTTCTTTTCCGCGACCATCTCAGGCAGGTTGACGTTCGTGGCCGCGATCAGACGCGCGTCAGTTTTGATCGTGCGCGAACTGCCGAGCCGTTCAAATTCATGCTCCTGCAATACGCGCAACAACTTCGGTTGCAAGTCGAGCGGGATCTCGCCGACTTCGTCGAGCAACAGCGTTCCCTTATTCGCCAATTCGAACCGGCCGATGCGTTGCGCGATCGCGCCCGTGAACGCGCCTTTCTCATGACCAAACAATTCGCTCTCCAACAGGCCCGTCGGTATCGCGGCGCAGTTTAGTTTCACGAGGGTTCGTTCGCGGCGTTTGCTCAGATTGTGAATGGCGCGGGCGATCAGCTCCTTGCCCGTACCGGTCTCGCCGCAAAGCAACACCGCTGAATCCGTCGCGGCAACCGTTGCGACCTGCTGAAGTACTTTCTTCAACGCGGCGCTTTGACCGATGATCTCTTCGAAGTTGTACTCGGTTTGGATCTCTTCTTCGAGATAGAGCTTCTCGCGTACCAGCTTGTTTTTGAGCGACGCGAGCTCGTGATAAGTAAGCGAATTTTCAACTGCGACCGCGAGTTGGCCCGCGATATGAGTGAAGAGTTTTACATCAGCCTGACTAAATGCCGCTTCCTGCTTACTACCGATGGCCATAACGGCGACCACACGATCGTGCGAAATCAGTGGAGTGTTACAACCCGACTTTAAGCCCGCGGCAACAGCCTGCGCCATGACTGGTGAAGTAAACTCCGACTCGGCCAGCCGGTCGATGTTCACTGGCTGACGTGTTGTCACGGCTCGTCCGGCGGGACTGTCGTCCAACGTCATCAGAAAGCCTTCTTCGGTGAACGAATCGTCAGACCACGGCGTGTCCAGGGTATGAACACGCAGCACTTTTGCCTGCTCGTCGTACAACGCCAGCGCGGCGACGTCGTGTGGAATCACTTTTTTCAACGAATCGGACGTCGCCGCCAGAAGTTCACTGATATCGAGATGAGACGTTACGGCGTTAGTGATTTCGAGCAGCAATTGGTTCTCATCGCGATCGCGTTCGGCGCGCTGAAAGTTCAGCGCGTTCTCGACCGCGATTGCTACCTGTACGCCGATCTGCTCGAGCAGTTGGGCGTCTTCTTCCGAAAACGCACACTCCTTCAAACTCCCGACATTGAGCGTACCCAACACCTGATCGTGCGAGATGAGCGGCACCGAACAGCCGCTGCGTAAACCCGCGTTGTAGGCTTCGCGCATGATCGGCGAGTAAAACTCTTCGAAGTCGAGACGATCGCGGCGGACAGTCTTGCGAGTGGCCATCGCGATTCCCGGCGGCGTACCTTCCAGCGGCAGGATGGCTCCTTCAGCTAACACACCTCCCGGCGCCGGTGCGTCGAGCGCATGCACGCACAACTGGCCGGTCTCCTCATCGGGAATCACCATGCTCGCGAAGTCGTGATGAAAGAACTCCTTCATCCAGCCGGAAATAGCGATGAGAAGATCGCGCAGACTCAGGTTGGTCACTACTGCGTTATTGACTTCGAGTAACAAGCGCAGACGGTCGCGCTCCTGGGAGAGTTGTTGCTGAGCAGCCGAGGGAAGCATTGGGCGCAAGATTATCGTATAGTACGCACTTCGCGAAAGATGGTTAATCCACAGATTACACAGATTGACATGGAAACCACACTAAAACACCTGACGATGGAAGAGTTGGAAGCGGCGCTGGACCACTTGCGTCAGACGCCGAAGGATGAAGGCGTGGTCGAATTGATCGTATGCCGCCCGCAGGTCGACGAGCGTGAAGTTCTCGAACTGGCCGAACTAGATCCGGTGAAAGGTTTGATTGGCGATAACTGGTGCGTTCGCCCGAGCAAAAGAACGCCGGACGGCAGCCCACATCCGGAGATGCAGATCAACATCATCAACTCGCGCGTTGCTGCACTCGTCGCTCAGGAAAAGGAACGTTGGAGTCTCGCCGGCGATCAGTTCTACATCGATATGGAACTCAGTAAAGAAAACTTACCCGCCGGATCACGCCTCCTCATCGGTTCGGCAGTGCTGGAAGTGAGCACCTTGCCTCACACTGGTTGCCACAAGTTTGTTGCCCGCTTTGGTGAGGACGCGATGAAGTTTGTGAATTCAGAGCTAGGTAAAGAACTCTGCCTGCGCGGCATCAACGCGAAAGTAGTCCAAGCCGGTGTTGTCCGGCTCGGATCCACTGCGAAGAAGGTTTAGCAAAGCTGGTTCACGCGGCTCGTTGCCTGGCGTGTCGCCCTTCGGCAAACTCCTCAATCATCTTGTCATTAAATGCCGGTATATCCTGCGGCTTACGGCTCGTGATGAGTCCGTTATCAACCACTACGTTGCGATCGACCCAATGCGCCCCTGCATTTGTTAGATCAGTTTTCAACGACGGCCACGACGTGATGTTCCTGCCTTTGATCGTTTCTGTTTCGATCAGCAACCACGGCGCGTGACAGATCGCAGCTACCGGTTTTCCAGTAGCGAAGAATCCATCCACAAACTCTACCGCCCTCATCGACATCCGCAGTTGATCCGGATTGCGCACACCACCCGGCAACAGCAACGCGTCGTAATCATCAGACCGCGCCAGGTTCAACGGCATGTCGACGTGAAACGTATCCGCCTTCTCGTCGTGATTCCAACCCTGCACGTCTCCCTCGGCCGGTGAAACGATCTCGATTTCCGCTCCCGCTTGTTCCAATGCTTCCTTCGGACCAGTCAGTTCAACCTGTTCGAAACCATCGGCCACTAAAATAGCGATTTTCTTACCTTTTAAGCTCTTCCCCATGAGTTCCCCCTCCGTGCTCGCCAGAAATTCACGGATCTTCACTGCAACAAAGGGGCCGTCAAAAATTGCGAGAAGATTGCCGTAAAGTGCGGTCGCGAAACGTAACGAAGCACAACACACTGTTCGTACTTGCTACTCAATTTGAAGGGATTCGAGTCTAAACGACCTTGCGTTTCCAGCGGCCCTGCCGAAAAACCGCGCCGCTAACGACCGCGAGCGTCGAAAACGCAATAGTGATCGAGATAAACACCCCGCGCGGCCCCAGTCCGAGGACCACGCTGAGCACGTAAGCGAGTGGGATCTCCCACAGCCAGAAGACAAAAAGGTTGATGACGGTCGGCGTCCACGTGTCGCCCGCTCCGTTGAACGATTGTCCGAGCACCATGCCATAGGCGTAAAACAGAAAACCGTAAGCCACGATCCTTAAACAGTCGACTCCATACTGCGCCACGTCCGGATCGGACGTGTAGAACCAGATAATCTGCGGTGCAAATACGATAAACAGCACCCCGACGATGCCGAGGAAGATCATGTTGTAGAAACCGGCTTTCCAAACCGCCCGCTCGGCACGTTCCGGATTCTTCGCGCCCAGGGCCTGGCCCACCATCGTGGCGGCGGCGTTTGCCATTCCCCACGACGGCAAGAGGGCAAAAAGGATCACGCGAATGCCAAACGTGTAACCGGCGACGGCGTTACTGCCGAAACTGGAGATGATGCGCACCAGTCCGATCCAACTCGCCATGCCGATGAAAACCTGAAACGTTCCGGTCCCGGACAAGCGAATCAAACGACCGATGATCGTCGGCTCGATGCGAAGGTGACGTCGCTCAATATTGAAGCGGCCGCCTTCACGAATTAGTTTGCTGAGTGCAAAGAGTGCGCCCGTTCCACGTCCGATGTTCGTGGCGATTGCAGCGCCTACTATGCCGAGTTTTGGAAATGGTCCGAGTCCAAAGATCAGACAAGGACCAAGCACGATGTTGATCCAGTTCGCCAGCCACAACGTGCGCATCGCGATTGCAGCGTCGCCCGCGCCGCGAAAGATGGCGTTGATCATGAAAAGCATCACGACCGTGACGTTTCCAGCCAACATCACGCGTGTGAATGCGGAACCGTGCTCGACTACCCACGGCGAGCCACCCATCAGCTTCAGCAGTTTCGGC
>DATNJO010000698.1:0-16795 GCA_035603895.1 Pyrinomonadaceae bacterium | reverse complement strand
CAAGGTGATCGAGATCGCGGACGAGCGCGAACGCTTCGAAGCTATTGCCCAGGACTACGCCAAGAGTCCGACCAGCACGCTTGTTATTTCGCCCGCCAACCGCGAACGTTCCGAACTCAATTCGATTATCCATCGAGAACTACAGCGCGAGGGAATCGTAAGCAGCAAGGATCAGCAAACGAAGGTCTATGTCGCTCGTCCCGATATGACCGGACCCGAGCGCACCTTCGCCAATTCCTATCGGCCCCACCAAGACATCATCCGCTACAACTCCGCGAGCGATAAGTTCAAGGTCAAGGCAGGCGACTACGCAAAAGTCATAGATACCGACCACGAGACAAACAAAATCACCGTCCGCTTCTTGAATGGCCGCAAGCTCACCTATAACCCGACGCGGCTATCCGGCGTGAGCGTTTACTACGAGGCAGAGCGCGCCTTCGCCGAAGGCGACCGCCTCCAAATTCGCGCTCCATTCAGAGCGAAACGGATCGCTAACGGCGAGCTCGGAACGATCACCAAAATCGAACCGGACAAGATCCGCCTCGCGATGGACAGCGGACGAGAGATAAGCGTTGCGCTGCGCGAGTTTCGTCACCTCGATTATGGCTACGCCGTCACCAGCTATTCGGGTCAGGGACTAACTTTTGATCGCGTCTTAGTCAACGCTGACACGCACGAATCCGCTCGCCTACTCAACAGCCGCACGGCCTATGTTGGCATTTCCAGAGCCAGGTACGATGCCCTGATCTATACCGACTCCACGCAGAATCTATCCGCTGCTCTCAACCGCGAAATAGAAAAGGTAACGGCGCTCGGAGCGATCCAAGAGGACGAACGCGAGAGGAAACAAGATCACGAGCAGGCGATTAAAGAGCCTCCCACGCCGCAACAGCAGCCACAACAGCAACCACTACCATTCGATCACAACTTGGATCAACGCCCCACCTATCCAGCACAGACCCAAGCCACCGCGTTTGCGACTGAAATCCCGATTGAGATTGCCAGAGCGAGGTATGAACCCGCGATCTCTACCGAGTCCACGCAGAATCAACAGGAAGCTCTCGATCGCAGCGTGAACCACGCAACGCCGCTTGACGCAACGCAAGACGCCGCGCATGACGTAAAGAAAGATCGCGACAAGTTGAGTCAAGATTCACTCGCCCCGCAGCAGCAGCAAGCACAAACCCAAACTCACGCTGAGCCAGCACCGACGAAAGCCGCCGAGCTTGAGATTGAAGGCCCGGAACTCGATCTCGGCGGACTCATTCTTTAACGAAAGACTCTTTACCCGTGGTTTCTGAAGAAGAAGTCTGACGACAATCTGATTGAACGCACGCTCGAAGTTTGGCAGCCGCGCAACGACCATCGGCTGTCCGACGAAGATGCGCGAGCAATACTTGAGAACGTCAAAGGCTTCTTCACGCTCTTATTGGAGTGGGATACCAATGAGCAACAGGAAAAGAGCGGCGGCCAGGATGAATCGTACCGCGCGAAGTCGGCATGACAATTAGGTTTTCGGATCGACTGTATGCGGATAACTATTACTTCGAAAGGTGAACTGACTATGAGATTCATTCTTGGCGTCCTGTGGGGCTATTACATCCGAGGCAGAAAGCGCTTGCTGATTATTACGCTTACAGTGTTTACGGTGCTTGTGCTCGTGTTCGCTGTGGTGCTTCCCGCAATCGCGCTTTTCATTCTTCGACTAGACGTGATGCGCGAACGAGCTTCACGACCGCCGCAAACCTCTGTGCCTGCGCTTGTCGGATCAAAGTATGAAAGTGTCGAAACGACAGTGCGTGAGTCAAACCTTAACATCCGCATCTTGGCCCATCGTTATGACGTACCCGATGAGCCTTGCACGATCATTTTCCAAACGCCTCAAGCTGGCGAGCGCGTGAGTTACGGCACGTTTGTCGGAGTAGTGGTTAGCAATCGGGAAGGTGACAAAGCAAAGCAGTGTTCATCGCATTAGTGAGTGGTCCAAGTATGAGTAAAATAACAACAGCAATAGCCGCCCCACTAATGTATAATCCCGCGCCTTACATCACAAATTTAGTTAACGCGAGGCCCCAACATGCGCAAATCTAAGTCTCACATAACGTCGCCGCTCGATGCCGTGAAGTACGTCAGGGTTTCATCGAAGGAGCAGGAGAAGGAAGGGTTCTCTATTCCGGCTCAGTTGAAGCTGCTCGATCAGTATGCCCAAACTCAGGGGCTAAAAATCGTCCGCGAGTTTGTCGATGCCGAAACGGCCAAGCGGGCAGGTCGGACAGGGTTTGATGAAATGATTAAGTTTCTCAAACGCTCATCCGTGCGCGTCCTGTTGGTTGAAAAGACCGACCGTCTTTATCGCAACCTCAAAGATTATGTAACCATCGATGAACTCAATCTCGAAATCCACTTTGTGAAAGAGAACGTGATTCTTTCGCATGATTCCCGATCGTCCGAGAAATTCATGCACGGAATCAAAGTCCTCATGGCGAAGAACTATATCGACAATCTTTCTGAGGAAATAAAGAAAGGAATGCTTGAAAAAGCCGAGCAGTCGATCTATCCGTCCTGCGCGCCTCTCGGTTATCAAAATGTAACGGGGCCGAATGGCAAACGGATTATCGAGCCTCATCCCACGCAAGCACCCATCATCAAACAGATGTTTGAGTGGTATGCCACGGGCCAGTGTTCTTTAGCTGAAGTTACGGAACGCGCGACCTCAGCTGGTTTACTCTCGCGGCGCACAGGCCAGACCATGTCAAGATCGAACGTACATAGATTGCTTCAAAGCCGTGTTTACACCGGCGATTTTGATTGGAACGGCAGAACCTATCGCGGCAGTCACGAGCCGCTGATTTCAACCGCACTCTTTGAGCGTGTACAGGAAATTCTTGAGGGCCGCTACTCGACCAAAGAGAAAGTAACCAAGCACGAGTTTACATTCTCAGGTCTTGTGCATTGCGGGCATTGCGGCTGCGCCCTGGTAGGCGAGAAGAAGAAAGGCAAATACGTTTACTACCACTGCACCGGCAACAAAGGAAAATGCCCCGAACCTTACACTCGTGAAGAAGTGCTTGAAACGTGCTTTGCCGACTTACTCAAGGGACTTGTGTTCGATGATGAAGTTATAGATTGGATCGTCGATGCCCTGCATCAGAGCCACGCTGACGAGAAGAAGTTTCGACGCGATGCGCTTGCTCGCTTACAAGACGAACAAAGCAAGATTCAGACTCGCCTTGATAAGCTCTACGATGATCGTCTGGACGGATTTATCGAACCGGATTTCTTTGAACGTAAGTCACGCGAATGGCGACAGACTCAGAAGCGTTTAGCCGATCAGATCGCCGAGTATGAAAACGCCGCTCACGATTATGTGCAAGATGGCGTTCGCCTACTAGAACTCGCAAAAAAGGCGTATTTCCTATTCAAACAGCAAAATTCAAGCGAAAAGCGGAAATTGTTGAATTTCGTGTGTTCGAACTCCACTTGGAAGGATCAAACTCTCACCGCGACATTTCGCCAACCCTTTGATCTTCTTGCACTTACTAACACGACTTGGCAAAGAAAAAAGGCCACCGGAAACTCTTCCAGCGACCCTTGTCCTGAGTGGCGGAGCCGACGGGACTCGAACCCGCGACCTCCGACGTGACAGGCCGGCGTTCTAACCAACTGAACTACGACTCCGCAAAAAATCCAGATTGTGCTGAGGTGTGGTAGGCACGGAGGGACTCGAACCCCCAACCTCTTCCTTGTAAGGGAAGCCGTCTACCATTGACGTACGTGCCTTCATCGGACCAGCCCTGTCGCCGATCCGTTTATCCACGATAACCCATGCAACTTTAGCAGGGCACGCCGTCTCAAACAGCGATGAACCGCAGCGGTTCGCCATGCTAAGCGACGCGCTGTGGAGTGTCAAGCTTAGCCACAAAGAAGCACAAAATGTGCAAGTGGCTTAATCCTTTGTGCTTCTTGTGTCTCTTTGTGGCGGTTGTAGTTTGCGCTGTTGGCGGTTTATATTCTTTGCACGAGAGCCCATCCGGATTTTAGCTATGTCAATACTCGCTTTTCACCATAGGCGTTTGTTTATTGCAAGCGTTTTGCTGATCGGGATCTGGGTCGTTGAAATCTCTCCGCAACAAGCCCAACGTCCGCGCCGCGTCACGAACGGCACGGAACAAACTAACGGAACCAAGAAAACCGACCCGTCCGATGAAGTCGACGAAGGCGACGTCGTTAGGGTTGATACACAACTCGTTTCTGTTCCCGCAGTGGTGACAGACGCTTCCGGCAGGCCGTTGTCAGGTTTGAAGCCCGAGAACTTCCGGCTCATCGAAGACGGCCAGCAGCAGACGATCTCCAACTTCGGCACCACGCAAACGCCGTTTGAGATCGCGTTGCTGCTCGACACTTCCGGCTCCACTCGCGACGACGTCGCACTGATTCGCTCTGCCGCGAACAGTTTTATCGAAGCGTTGCGACCGGGAGATCGCGTTGGGATCATTGCGTTCAATACAGCACAAACTGCTACCGCCACGACTGCAACGGTCGAGGTGCTTTCCTCTTTGACCGGCGACCGCGGCGAGTTGCGCAGAGCGATCGAGAACCTCGGATCGAGCAGCGGTACGCCATACTACGACGCGCTCGGAAGCGTCGTGCAGTCGATCTTTCGCGATCCGCCGGGCGAGGATGTGCGCGGTCGTCGTGCGGTTGTTGCGCTGACGGACGGCGTTGATTCCGCGAGTAATTCAGATTTTGGCACGGCGAAACTTCTGCTTTCGCGCGCGGGCGTCGCTTGTTACTTCGTGCAAATCAACACCGAAGACTTTGTCGAAGATCGCTTGATGAAAGACTGCCAGGACGACGGTCAGCTTTCGCTTTCGCAAAAACAGATCGAGCGTTATCGCCGCATCTTTGTGCCCGCTGCTAAAGCTGAAGACTTCAACAACTTCTGCCGCATGGGTCCGTTTGAACGCATGTCGATCAGTCGCGAGCTTTACAATCTTGCGCGGCGCGAGATGAACGACCTGGCGCGTGTCTCTGGCGGACAAAGTTTTGTCGCTGCGACGCTGGCCGATGCGCGGGCTGCGTTTGCGCGTGTGGCCGCGGACATCGGCACGCAATACAGTCTCGGGTATTACCCGACCAACAAAGCGCGCGACGGAAAGTTTCGCACCATCAAGCTCGAGGTCAAGGGAGTGAAAGACAAAGCTCAAATTCGCGCCCGCGACGGATACTACGCACCGAAGCAGTGAAGACATTTTCGATTGCCGATTGCCAATTGCCGATTTATGGCTTACACCTGCTTTCAAATCGGCAATCGAAAATCGACAATCGGCAATTACCCAAATGCCAAAACCTTTCAACCGAATCGTATTAGTCGTGCTCGACGGCGCCGGCATCGGCGCCATGCCTGATGCGCCCGAATGGGGCGACGCTGGTTCCGACACGTTTGGCCACATTCTCGAATCGCGCGCAGTGCGTCTGCCGAATTTGCAGCGCTACGGTCTCGGCAACATCCGTCCGCTCGCGAACTTGCCGGCGATTGATAAGCCCGTTGGTTCGTACGGGCGGTGCGCGTTGCGCTCAAACGGCAAAGACACGACGACCGGTCATTGGGAGATGGCCGGAATAATTCTCGAACGCGCGTTTCCGACGTATCCCGACGGGTTTCCCGCCGCGGTCATCGATCATTTTGTGCGTGAAGCTGATGTTCCCGGCATTCTTGGAAATGTTCCCGCTTCCGGCACCGAGATCATCAAGGTGCTCGGCGAAGAGCACGTCAACACGCGTAAACCGATCGTCTACACGTCTGCCGATTCTGTTTTTCAGATCGCCGCGCATGAAGAAGTGATTCCGCTCGAACGTCTCTACGAGATGTGCGAGATCGCGCGACGCATACTCGACGGTGAGCACAAAGTCGGCCGCGTGATCGCGCGACCGTTTCTGGGTGAGCCCGGTGGATTTTATCGTACGGAGAACCGGCACGATTACGCTGTGCCGCCGCCACGTGAGAATTTGTTGCCGGCGTTAGCTGATGCGGATCTCGATGTGGTTTGTATCGGGAAGATTGCGTCGATCTACGATTCCATCGGCGTGACCAGCGACCTCACCGCAAAGAACAACCAGCAGTCGATCGATCAGACTATCAAAGCGCTTGGCGATCCCACGCGCGGCTTAATCTTTTCCAACCTCGTCGACTTCGACATGCTCTACGGTCACCGTCGCGACACCGAGGGCTATGCAAAAGCTTTGGAACACTTCGATGCGCGCTTACCGGAAATCGAAGGCGCGATGCGCGACGACGACCTGATGATGATCACAGCCGATCACGGAAACGACCCAACCTTCCCCGGCTCCGATCACACGCGCGAATACGCCCCTCTCCTCGTCTTCAGCAAATCGGCCCTTCCGGGCATAAACCTCGGCACCCGTTCCTCTCTTGCGGACATCGGCCAAACCATCGCCGAGAACTTCGGCCTGCGCCTCGCCGCCGGGAAGAGTTTTCTCCACGGACTAACACAGACGAACACAGACTAAAGACTATCGGTGTCCGTCCGTGGCAATCTGTGGCCTACTTCTTGGCCGTCAAACTGCGGTAGACGATTTCCAGCCAGAGGTCGGTTTTGATGAAGCCGGTGCCCCAGGAGTTCCATTCGGCTGGGAGACCTTCGCTTTTGATTTGGTCCAGAGTTTTCTTGGCCGCGATCTTGTCGCGCACGATCGTGGTGGTTTCGACGAGCATGCGGTGGTAAGCCTTGAGATCGTCGAGGGTCGAGATTGGACCGTGGCCGGGAATCAGTTTCGCGTCCGCGGGAATTTTTGTGATCAACTCGCCGATGTTCTTAGTCAATCCTTCAACACTGCCGCCGCTCTCCAGATCCACAAACGGAAAACGCCCCGCAAAGAAATCATCGCCGAGATGGACCACGTTTGAAGTGGTGAAGAAGATGACACTGTCGCCGTCGGTGTGCCCGTTCGGGAAGTGAATCGCGCGTATCTCTTCGCCGTTGAAGTGAACAGTTAACGACTGGTCAAACGTAATCACAGGCAACGCCTCTTTCGGCGAAGCCGGAGTCGTCGATTTGAAAAACTCAGAGCGCTGTTCGGTGGACAAACGCTTGCGCACGTTGTCGTGTGCAACGATCGTCGCCTCTGGTCCAAAAGCGGCGTTGCTGCCCGTATGATCGCCGTGCCAGTGAGTGTTGAGAATGAAACGCAGCTTGCCCTGGCCCAACGTCTTCAACGACGCCCTGATCTTGTCAGCCAGCGGCGCAAACTGGTCATCCACAATCAGAATGCCGTCGGGACCAACCGACACGCCAATGTTTCCACCAGCGCCTTCAAGCATGTAAACGTTTCCGGCAATTTTGGTCGACTTGATTTGGACTTTGGACCAGTCAGGTTCCTGACGATGCTTTTTGTGAACGGGAATTGTAACGAACAGTAGTAAAGCGACCAGCGCAAGTTTCATGAGTGTTTAGGCCTCCGGGTTTTTCAAAACCGCGATAAACGGCAAGTTGCGATAACGTTCCGCAAAATCCAAACCATAACCAACGACAAATTCGTCGGGAATCTGAAAACCGAGATAATCGATATGCACTTCCTTCTGCCGCCGCTCGAACTTATCAAGCAGCGCCGCCAGCTTCACACTCGCCGCGCCGCGCGCGTGCAAGTTTGCCAGCAGGTACGAAAGCGTGAGACCAGTATCGACAATGTCTTCAACGACGAGAATGTGACGGCCTTCGATCGGCACGTCGAGATCTTTCATGATGCGAACTTCGCCTGAAGTCCGCGTCGACGAGCCGTAACTCGAAATCGCCATGAACTCGAGACTCAGTCGCGTATCGATCGCGCGCATCAGATCGCTGAGAAAAAAGCAGGCGCCTTTCAAAACGCCAATCAACAAGGGATTGAGACCCGCGTAATCGCGCGTGATCTGCGCGCCCAAATCCGCGATGCGTGCGCGAATCTGTTCCTGCGATAGTAAGACGTCAAGATTAGGATTGCTGAACTCCGAAAAGATATGCGCTGAAGAAGTAGCCAACTCGTTTCTCCTTCTCAAACTGCTGGGATTGAAAGCAAGACGTTTGCCTGTGTGACGCGTGGTGCGACATACTATGCAAGCTCTTCCTGAAGGTCAATGCGTCATCTCTGTTTTGATCCTTTGCGTAGATTTTGAGTTCAAAACCTCTCACTCCTGATTTTTCACCGCGGCAGTTTTAAACTACGTGAGGTGTGCTCTATGACCAGAGAACTCTACACAAGCGAAATTAGGAATTCTCTTATTCGCACTCTTTTGCAGAAGGTACGGAAAAGGAACTACGAAGTGTATTTGGTGTCGATAAGGCTCGAAAGAATTCGATTTTTCAAAGGAGCAGAAATAACCTTTGATTTTCCTGTGACAGCATTGATTGGCCCCAATGGTGGTGGAAAATCGACGATCTTGGGAGCAGCAGGTTGTCCATATCGTCATTTTAGGGTTGAGAGTGTCTTTCAAAAGAGTCGAGTAGGCGATGCCAGCATGGACGACTGGGTTCTACAATACGACATGGTCGATCGTCGCATGAACCCAAGCGGTACAATCCGGCTCGATGTTACTTTCAACGATAATCGTTGGTCTAAAAGCAGTCGTCGCATGAGCCGGCAAGTTAAGTTGTTTGGGATCAACCGTACGGTGTCGGCAGTTGAGAGCACGACATTCACACATAAGAAAGTTCTACGGGCTGGGAGTGATGAATCACCTACACTCACTCTTTCTACGGAACCTATAACCGACATTCAACAAATAAGGATTGAGGCGGAAAGAATACTGGGGAAATCGTTAAGTCATTTTCAGCTTTTCAGAATAATAGTCAGGCGGCATAAGGCCATCTCCGAATTAGTCGGATTCGAAGAGAAAGACGGTACTCAGGTTCCCGTGTATAAACTAGTGCCAGGAACGGTAAAGCGAACAAGCCAAAAGCTGATGTTTGTTGGGGGTGACGGCACCTCTGAGTATTCGGAGTTGAACTTTGGAGCCGGTGAGCGATCCGTGATCAACTTGGTTGCTGCTGCAGAGTCGCTACCGGACAACTCACTGCTTTTGATTGAAGAAATCGAGAACGGTTTACATCCGGTCGCGGTGCGAAGGCTGGTTGAGTATCTTATTGACATCGCAGGCCGTAAGAAACTTCAAGTTATTTTCACTACGCATAGTGATTATGCGATAGCGCCGTTACCGCCTGAAGCAATCTGGGCCTCTATCGATGGAAAACTTCAACAAGGCAAGCTCTCGATTGACCTGTTGCGAGTTATCTCGGGTCGCATAGATAGGCGTTTAGCGATCTTTGTCGAGGATGAGTTTGCCAAGTCGTGGATTGAGGCTATTCTCCGGGAATTACTTCCCGAACACCTTGACGAGGTAGGCGTGTACGCTGTTTCCGGTGATGGTAATGCGGTTAAGATGCATCTCGGGCTAATAGCAAATCCGGCAGTTACTTTCCAATCGATTTGTCTTGTAGATGGAGATTCAAAACAAAGCGAAAGTGTGAAGCAGCGCATCTACAGGTTTCCCGGAGAGACGCCGGAGTTGACTGTGTTCAACTCTGTGTTAGCGGATTTAGAAAACAACATAGCGTTATTAACGGTGGCCTGTCAGCGTTCAGTCGAAAAACAGGAAATAGTTGCAAATGAGATTAGGAAGGTATCTCGAACAAACAGAGATCCTCACTTACTATTCAATCAGGTGGGCTTGAATATAGGCTTTGTCCCAGAATCGATTGTTCGAGGCGCATTCCTGTCAATATGGCTACGACAAAATCCCGAAGAGGCAAAGAGGATTCGTGATGCGGTTAAAGGCGCACTGGAACCTGAGCCGGCTGTCTAAGATGATGCTCTCAAGAATACAAGTACGTTCATTACTGTTCGTTATTTCTCTAGCGTTATTCGCCACATCGGCAAACGCACAGTCAACTACGATTCAACCATGTGAAGCGACGCCATCTACGGCCAAGCCGGGTGTCAATGCACCCGTGAAGACCGGCGTGCACAGCTCACAAACCGTCGTCGATGCAAGCATTCCCGATGACGATGCGGTTGAAAAAATGCTCGCGCCCTATGCAGGCAAGGTGCGAGCACTCAACGTGGTTATCGGAAGACTCGAACAGCCTTTGAAGAAAGAACCTGTCGGCGCAGGTTCGTTGGGCAATTTCGTCAGCGACGGAATCAAATCGTACGCGCAAACAAAGCTCAACAAGCCAATCGCGCTCACGATAATGAACGCGGGTGGTTTGCGAAAGAACGATATCGCCGCCGGCGAACTGCGTGCGACTGATGTTTTCGAACTCTTGCCTTTCGAAAACGCGCTCGTCGCAGTAGACGTGACAGGCGCTGATTTGTTGAAAGTCTTACCCGCGTTAGTTCGCGATGCACAGTCGGGCGCGCGGCTTCAGTACAAGTGGAACGATCAGAACCGGCCCGAGTTCATCAGCGGCAAACTTGTCGATGAGAACGGCCGCGAACACGAGATCGATCCAGCCAAAATCTACACAGTCGTCACCATCGACTACCTGATAAACCTCCGCAGCGGCTCGTATGCGATTCTCCACGAAGCAAAAAGCACGACGCCGCTAAACATCACTCTGCGCGAATCGATCATGGAGTACGTGAAGAGCGAAACGGCTGCGGGACACGTGCTTGGTCATCGAGCTGATAATCGTTACGTGCAGGTTGGACCAGGACCTAAAACGACGCCGGAGGAACCACGATGATCGACCGTCGAAGATTCCTGACCGGATCCGCAGCTTTCGGCGCCGCGCTCGTCGCGCTGCCGCGGAGTTTTGCTTTCAACGCCGACGAAACCGTCATCACGATTCTGCACACGAACGATACGCACTCGCAGATCGATCCGCTTCCGCCCAACGACAGAAACGCAGGGAAGGGAGGCGTTGCGCGCCGCGCTACACTCGTCAAACGCATCCGCAAAGAGAACCCCAACACGTTGCTGATCGACGCTGGTGACGTGTTGCAAGGCACGCCTTACTTCAATTTCTACAAAGGCGAAGTTGAATACAAAGCGATGTCGGCGATCGGTTACGACGTTGGCACGCTCGGCAATCACGAGTTTGATAACGGCGTCGAAGATCTCGCGAAGGCGTTGAAGTTTGCGAACTTCGACATCGTGTCCGCGAACTACGACGTGAAAGGCACGGTGCTCGAAGGCCGCGTCAAGCCTTACGTCGTGAAGACCGTGGGCGGCATACGCGTGGGGCTATTTGGTTTGGGAATCAGTCCGGTAGCGTTGATCACGCCCGCAAACTTCAAAGGCATCACGTATAACGATCCCGTGCAGGCAGCGCGCGACACGGTGAAGACGTTGCGTGAGAAAGAGCGTTGCGCGTTGGTGGTCTGCATGTCGCATCTTGGTTACTCCGAAAAGCCAAGACCAAATAGCGTGAGCGACACGGTGGTGGCGTCGCAGGTCGATGGCATCGACTTCATTGCGAGTGGTCACAGTCACCTGTTCATGCAGCGGCCCGTCGAACAGACGCAGCCGTGTGGTGCGAAGACGTTGATCTTCCAGGTTGGCAAGAGCGGGATCTACGTGGGGCGCATTGATTTCACGTTCAGAACTGGAAAACTGGTCGGCGCGTCGGGACGTCTGCTCGATCTGAGAACAACTGCCTGATGGAAAACGACTCAACTCGCGATCGAATCCGTGCGCTGGTGCGCGATGTGCTGGAGAAAGCCGGGCCTCTACCGGAGAACGCGCCGGAAAGTACGACCACGCGCTTCGTCAACCAGATCCCGGAGAATGACGCGCAAGCGGGTGGTGTGACGCGGGATGAGTCATCGAAGAGTGTCATTACTGAAGACGACGTGCGGGGATTGGACCAGGGCGCGGTGTTGCGAATCGGCGAAGATGCACGTCTGACGCCGCTGGCAGCCGATATCGTCAAAGAGCGAAACATTCAGCTCGTGCGGCGCAACTCGCGACGCGGATCGAAGGCGTCGAAGCTGATCGCCGTCGGCGCGGATCACGGCGGGTTCAAGATGAAGGAAGAGTTGAAAGTTCTGCTGGGCCAACTTGGTCACAAAGTGCAGGACTTCGGCACTGATTCCGAAGAAGCTGTTGACTATCCGGATTTCGCGCACGCCGTTGCACGCGCTGTCGCAAATGGTACTTCAGATCTAGGCATCATCATCGACGGTGCGGGGGTCGGCAGCGCGATGACAGCGAACAAGGTTCCCGGTGTTCGGGCCGCGGCGTGTTACTCCGTCGCGGTGGCGCGTAACTCACGCGAGCACAACGGCGCGAACGTCCTCACACTCGGCAGCAAAACCATCTCGAGCGCCGAGATGCGCGAGATCGTCACCGCCTGGCTCACCACCGAACTAACCGAAGATCGCCATCGCAAGCGCGTCGCCAAGATCGACGCCATCCAGCGACAGTATCAACGCTAGTAGTACAATCGAGCCTTCGCATTCAAACTCCTTTCCCACACGGAGGACCACATGGCCCAACCAGCCACCGAGGACTTACCACTCATCATGATCAGCTATCACAGCTCGGACGAGTACTGGGCAGAAAGACTTTTCTCGCGAATGGTGTCAACCTCCGAAAGGAAATACGGAGTATGTCTAGAGCTGGTTTACGATGACGGCGGTAGGCGGTTTGAGGGGGTACCGATTGTCCCTTCCAACATGGTGAAGGTCGCTGTGATCTTAATCTCGCCAGAGTATGTAAAGGCTACGCGGGTGACGAGTGAAGGGCCTTCGATAACGGTACAGGACGTTTTTTGGCTGCTCGTGCAAGACACTCCGAAGGAACAACTACGTCAGTTGCCGTCACACTACATAGGTATGAATGCTACCCCGCTTGCGGAAGCCACTACCGAAAACTCGAACGCCATCCTCGCAAAGGTGGCGAACGCAGCAGGAGCATTTGCCGAACATGGAGCTGAATCGCAAGTCCCGCAGCCGGAGGATAACCACCAGTTTTTTCCCCTCGCGTCCGTTTCCAGATATTCCTGGTCCGACGAGGCGGAAGAGGCATTAACTCGTGCTCGCCGGCTCGCGTCGACGACCAACTCTAAGGTTGTTACGACACCGGCCCTGCTTTTTGGCCTCGCCGAAGGCGGACGGCAGACTGTCAATCACTTTCGCACTCCGCAGTTTCTCTGGGAAGAATTAACCGCGCGCGGTGAAGACCTGTACACAAAGATGCTCATGGACGAGTTTCCGGCGCTGGTAACTCTTGGAGAACGCGCCGGTCGCCGCATCGACTCCATTCCGCGCGAAGCAGACGTTGCTACACCGAACGTGATCAAGTTGTTGGAACTGGCGAAAGAGATTGCCCGTTGCACCGTTCAAAAAAAACCGCAAGCACAAGTCGGAACTCGCCATCTACTCGCCGCGCTGTTAGTGCTCGATCCCGAGGGTGGTCCAACGGGCGCGAGCCTTTGGTTAAAGACAATCGTGGGCGACGTGACGGCAATGCGAGAACGCTTCTACAACCTCGTCGTCAAGTACTTTCCCGACGACGATCACGAGGCGTGGCGACCGATCCTGATCAACCTCAAGTTGCCTGAAATTGAACCAGAGCCGACTGAACAGACGGAATCGCAACCAAAACAATCCGTGCCACAGCCAACCGTGGCCGGCTTCATGGCTGACGAATGGCACGGCCGCGATCTGCTCGGGATCGAACATGACGTAAACGCACTTGCATCGCTTGTCGCAGCTTACAAAGTCGAGCCACCACTTTCGATCGGACTGTTCGGCGATTGGGGTTCGGGCAAGAGTCACTTTATGCGCCAGATGCGCAAGCGCGTCGATCTACTCTCGAAGCGCACTCGCGATTCGGGCAAGCCACAAAACGAACTCGGCTATTACAAGAACATCGTGCAGATCGAGTTCAACGCCTGGCACTACATTGAAGGGAATCTTTGGGCCAGCCTCGTCGATCACATCTTCGCAAACCTCAGACTCTCAGAAGACGAGCCGCACACGCTTGCCGAACAGCGGCGCGACGAGCTGATACAGAAGCTCGACGTCAAACAAGAAATCCAAAACAAGATCAATTCCGAGGTTCAGGAATGCGAGGATGAACTGCGCAAACTCACGGATCGCAAGGAACGCGCCGAAGCCGAACTTCAGGAAGCATCGACGCAATTGAAAGGTTTCCGCGAAGAAGTAAAAGCAAGTCTCAAGACTCTGAGTGTTCCGGTCAACTTTTCCGAAGAAGAGAAGAAGTTGTTGAGCCGGCTTGGTATCCAGACCAGCACAGAGCTCACTGGCGCAGATGTACACCGAAATTATCTTCAACTAAAGGATCGTTGGACCAGCTTAAGGGCCAAGTGGAGACTCTTTCGCAGCGACGGGCGCGTGGTACGCCGTTACGTGCTCAGTACATTGCTCGTGGTAATTGCGATCGGTACGCCGGCGTTGTTGAAGCTTACCGAGGTTCCTCGCTTGCCTACCGTGGTCGTATCAGCGTTGGGATTCATCGCCACTTTCCTGGCCGCTGCGAAACCAGCGTGGGACCAGTTTCAAAAAAGTCTGAACGCGTTGGAGAAGCACGACCTGGAGCTAGAGCGCGAACGTCAGAAACGCATTACGGAACTCGAAAGTGAAGTCAGCGCACTCACCAAGGAAGTTGTCGCCGCCAAACTCGAAAGTGAAGCTGTAGGCGAAGAGATCCAGAAGCTGAAAGCAGACATCAAGTCAACCAACAGCAGCAGGATTCTCGCTGAGTTTATTGAGGATCGCGCTGCGGCTACGGATTATCGGCGTCACCTCGGTCTGCTTGCGTTGATTCGACGTGACTTTGAGAAGATGCGTGATCTTTTTCAGGAGCAGCGCAAGGAAGCGAACGATGGAAAAAGCGGCGAAGACGCACAAGCCGACCTCAATAGGATCGATCGGATCGTCTTGTACATCGACGACCTCGATCGCTGTCCACCAGATCGCGTTGTGCAGGTGTTGCAGGCGATTCACTTGCTGCTCGCTTTCCCGTTGTTTGTAGTCGTGGTCGGCGTCGACTCGCGCTGGATAACGCGTTCGTTGCAGCAAAGCTATGAGTGGTTACAGGAGGCGGATGAGATTATTGCTAACGGCGGAGCGGAGCAAGGAGAGGAACCAGCGCTTACCGGTTCGGGAGTCACGCCGCACGACTATCTGGAAAAGATTTTTCAGATTCCTTTTTGGTTGCGGCCGATGAACGACGACGCGTGCATCGAGTTTCTTGATGGACTGACGAACGATGCGCCTACGCCGGACCAAAACCGAGCAGCCTTGGCGGCTACGCAACTCCTGGAGTACCAACGAGTGGTTAAAGAGATTGACGAAGTTCAATTGCGATCCGCTCCGGATGTAGATAAGCCATTCGATTCAACAACGAACGCCCCGATCAAAGAACCACTGGTAGTCAGATCGGGAAGAGCAACGTTGCTCCAGTCAGACGAAGATCTCGCGCCACGTAGTCTTACGTTCACCACTCACGAAGTCGAGTACATGAAAAAACTCGTGCCGCTAATCGGCCGTTCACCGCGCGCCGTGAAGCGCTTTTTGAACTGTTACCGGTTGATTAAAGTCGGCCTCGGCCCCGCGGAGTTCGAGAAATTCGTCGGCGAAAACGGCGAGGCTCTTCCTTACAAAGCTGCGATGATTTTACTCGGCGTGATTACTGGAACTCCAACCGTTTCCGCTTATGTGTTAGATATGTTGAAGACGTGCCACGGCCCTCAGTTTAATTTCGAGTCGTTCTCGGGCGCGCTCTTGCCAAACATCGAAATGCGGCAAAAGCCGGACGGCGAGCGGCTCGTCCGTTTCCTCGACTCCCATGATTTCGGTACGACGGCCCAGCCTCTTCTGGAAGAAATGCTGAATTGCGCACCGAGAATTTCAAGGTTCTCGTTCAGAGTGAACCGCAGCGACGCCGCACGATGACTGAACCGCCTGCCGTTGCCATTCCATTGCTCAGAGATCATAATTGCTCTCGACAAGGAACCTGACCTACCAGATGGCCTATTCCAATAACGGCGATTACGAAAGACTAATCGAACAGATCACCGATGCGATTGTCGCGCGGTTGAATGGTGACAGCGGCGAACAGGCCGCGATGTGTGGTTGTACATCGGAGTGTTTTCATCGCTGTCCCGAGCGGATGCATCGGATCGTGGATGCGGGCGCCGCGCGCATCGGGCTCGTGCTCGGTGAGACGGCGACGGCGAGGGAATGGGCCAGTTTGATAGATCATACGTTGCTGAAGCCCGAGGCGACGGATGAAGACATCAAAAAGCTTTGTCACGAAGCAGCGAGCTATCGATTTGCGTCGGTGTGTGTGAATCCGACGTGGGTGCGCGTGGCATCGTGTAATTTGCGCGGCAGTGGCGTGCCGGTTTGTACGGTCATCGGATTTCCGCTCGGCGCCACGTTGCCCGACGTTAAAGCTTACGAAGCGCGGCGTGCGCTGCTTGATGGCGCGAAAGAACTCGACATGGTTATCAATGTCGGCGCGTTGAAGAGTGGCGATGATTGTCTTGTCGAACACGATATACGGTCGGTGGTGGAAGTCGCGCACGAGTACGATGCGATTTGCAAAGTGATCATCGAAACGGCGTTGTTGACTGACGACGAGAAGGTGCGCGCTTGTCTCGCTGCGAAGAAAGCGGGCGCGGATTTTGTGAAGACCTCGACAGGTTTTTCGAAAGGCGGCGCGACGGTTGCCGATATTGCGTTGATGCGAAGAACGGTCGGAGCGGAATTAGGTGTTAAGGCGTCGGGTGGCGTGAAGGGCCTCGAAGACGCGCGCAAGATGGTG
>DATNJO010000697.1:0-6536 GCA_035603895.1 Pyrinomonadaceae bacterium | reverse complement strand
CAAACTCTACGTCACGACCGGCGACGCAACCCAGCGGGAACTGGCCCAACGTCTCGATTCACTCGCCGGCAAAACGCTACGCCTGAACGACGACGGTAGCGTTCCGCAAGACAATCCATTCGTCGGACAACAGAACGCACGGCCCGAAATTTGGTCTTACGGTCATCGCAATGCACAGGGAATGGACTGGCAACCGGGCACGAATCTGATGTTTCAGACCGAACATGGACCAAGCGGGTTCGACGGGCCCGAAGGCGGAGACGAAGTCAACATCGTCGAACGCGGCAAGAACTATGGTTGGCCGCTGGTTCATCACAAAGAGACACGCGCCGGAACTGAACCGCCACTACTCGAGTACACGCCGGCGTGCGCTCCCGCGAGCGGAGCGTTCTATCGCGGCAACGTGTTTCCGCGTTTCAAGGGAAACTTTTTCTTTGGTTGCTTGCGTGGAGAAAGGTTGATCCGCGTCGAACTTGATGGCCGCCGCGTTGTGGGCCAGGAGGACCTAATCAAAGACTACGGCCGCATTCGTGAAGTGGAAGAAGGACCGGATGGCTACATCTACTTTTCCACGTCGAACCGGGACGGACGTGGAAAACCAGCAACGGATGACGATCGAATCTTGAGGTTGGTACCCGCGGGATCTTAAATCTTCTGCGCGAGAATCGCGGTCTTACTCCAGCCGATCGCTTCCTTACGTGGGAAACGATACTGATGCACGATCCGGAAGTGCCTTTCAGTCTTATCTTTCACTTCCTGCGGCGGATGACTCTTGAAGCGGAACAGTATTTCGAGCAGGATGCCAACCGGACTCGGATGAATCGGCAAGTGAAGCAAGTGACCACCGGGCGCGATCACGCGCGCGAGCTCAGTCAGTCCGTCTTCAAGCTTCACGTATTCGAGGGCGCCTGCGGTAACCACCAAATCGACTGACTCATCGGCAAACGGCAGACACAACAGATTGCCCTGAGCGAACGTAACGTCGCGTTTTCTTCCCGAACTGTAATAAAGCGACTTGCGCGCCGCAGCCACCGAAGTGGATGACAGATCGAGCGCCGTGATGGCCACCGGAAACCGAATCGCACGCAACAAGGCGAGTGTCAGCAGCCCCGTGCCACAGCCGGCATCGAGAATGTGCGCCCCCCGGGAAACGGGCAGCGGATGGTTTTCGAAGTACTGATCGAGCGCGCGACCGTAACCATTCAGCTTGAAAGTCAGATCATAGTACCGGGCGATCCGGTCGTAGTAAGAGCCCGCGCGAGCCTTGTTTTTGGTTGCAGTTAGGGCGTACTCCATGAGCTTCTCTTAAGCCTCACCTCAGTTACGATTCGTATGTCTGTTTATTTCATCCCGGATTGGCTCAGGCCATAATAGCGTCCCTGACACCATTACTCAACCGAAATCCAAACATTAACAATACTTACAGTCACTCAGCTCTCCGGCAATCATCGCCCGCAAGAACCGCTCCACAGCACCGTTCTTAGGTTTGTAAGTAGTTTTTCACGGAGGAACAGGTCTCATGAGGCGACTTCTTTGGACCCTCGCAGGCGCGACATTTCTACTGACTGCTTTACTTGGCACCGGAGCGGCCGTTCTGTTCCGGAGCGCCACGGCGTCCGCGCAGAACCCACAATCAAACCGTGTCATCACCAGCAAACGCGTCCGATATCCGAACTTTGAGCTCAACGTGCTGGTCGATGGTCGGCCACTGGGCGAATACAGTGAGAGCGGCCGCGTGTACGTTGACGCGCAGCAAGGCGCCGAATACGAGCTGCGCCTGCGCAATCCGTTACCGGATCGGGTGGCCGTCGCGCTTTCAGTTGACGGGCTCAACACGATCGACGCGGACCAGACGTCGGCGTGGAATGCCAGCAAATGGGTCATCGAACCGTACCAGACGATTACGATTACTGGCTGGCAGATGAGTTCTGAACGCGCGCGGCGATTCTATTTCACTACCGAGCGCGATTCGTATGCGGCGAAGCTTGGCCGGAAAGCTAACCTCGGCGTGATCACGGCGGTGTTCTTTCGGGAAAAGGGGCAGCCGATACCGATTACGAAGGGAGAGGTCGACACTTCGGGGCCAATCCCAAGTGCGGAACCTCAGTTACGTGCCGAAGCATCGCGTGACAGCACGGCCAGAGCAGGAAACAGCAAGGCTGCGACAGGTATCGGACGTTCGGTGAGACACGACGTTAGAACTGTTGATATGGATTTGGATTCGCGTCCGGCAGCGGAACTGACGATCAGGTATCAATACGCGCGCGACTATTCCCGAGGCGGTCGCTACTGTCCGGAGCCGTAAAACAGGAATCACACGGATTACTTACGGATAAGGTCAGCCGTGTAGAGCTGCCGGTAGACGCGATAGTTCGACATCACTTTCTGCACGTAGCCTTTGGTTTCGTCGAAGCCGATCTCGGCGGTGAAAACTCCGCGGTCCTTGTGTTCGGCGCGTTCGAGCCAGCGTGCAACGTTATCTTCGCCGCCGTTGTACGACGCGGCTACCGGTTCGAGCATTTCGGGAAACATCTGCGTCAGGTGTTCGAGATACTCGGCGCCGAGCATTATCGAGGTTTCGGGTTGGTAGAGTTGATTCTCGCCCAGTGAATTGAAACCTGCGGCCGGCGCGTATTTCTGCGCCGTGTCCAGCGTCAGTTGTAACAGTCCACGCGCACCCGCCGGAGATTTCGCGAACGGCTTGAACACACTCTCCTGCCTCATCAGCGCGAGAATGAAACGCGGATCGAGTTTGCGTGCTTTCGCGGCGCTGACTATCGCCTGCCGATATGGCGCCGGGTAGGTATCGGCGACACTTGCAATTGCGGAGTTCACCCGGCCTTCACGTTCAGCCACAATCTCCGCACGTTCTTTACCGGCAAGTGCCGCGAGCCTTTGACTCGCTAGCCAACCGTAGTACGAATCGATCGAATCAGGCACTGCGAGATAAGCTGCGAACGCTTCATTCTTCCGGCCGTCCTGTTCGAGACTGAAAGCCTTGAGATAGGCGACTTCCGAACGCGAGGTCAGCACTGCTTTCGCGAATGTTCGTTGCGACAACTGGTCCGCCATCGCCACTGCCTTGGACCACTCGCCCTCTGCAACGTGCAGACGCAGCGCGCCAAACATCGCATTTGTTTCAGTCGCGCTGCCCGCGAAACGCTGCCGCGTCTTCGCGACCCAAACCATCGCGTCAGCCGGTCGATTCGCTTCGCGCAAGGTGTCGATCATGTTCAGGTGCGCGGTGTCGATGCGTTCCCCGTTCGGGTAAAGTTTGATGTACTCCTCATAACGCGCGGCTGAGTCGGAAAACTTGCCCATGCGCAGCAGGGAAGCCGCGCTGTAGTTCAAAGCCTCGCGCGCTTCTTTTGTCCCCGGATACTTCTGGACCAACTCGTTGAAGACCACGTAGCCGTCCTGGTAGACCTTGCTCAAAAAGTATGACCGGCCGATGCCGAGCATCGCTTCCGCCGCGCGCGGATCCTGCGGGTAGTTATCGAGCAGTGCCTGCCAGTGGGCGCGTGCCTCCGGAAACGCACGATTTCCGAGGTAAACATTCGCCCGGCGCATGTGTTCGGCCGGCGTAAGCTTCGGAACACTTCCGTCAGCGGAACGGCTCGCAGCGTCACTCTGCCGCACGTTCGACAGCGTCGTATCACGGGCCGACTGCGACGAGCTTTGAATTGTTACCAGGAGAGAAAGACTAAGGGCGGCGACGATCTTCTTTGACACTTGCTTGATTACTCCCCGGAAGTCTGACGCGGTTCTTCGATGATCTCAAACGTCGATTGGATTTCTACTTTTGGTCGTAGCGTGTCGGCAACGCTGCAATATTTGGTTTCGGAAAGTTCGATCGCGTGCGCGACGGCGTTTCGGGAGATCGAGCGGCCAGTGAGAATGTGATGGACTTTCATCGACGTATAACTGCGCGGATATTCGGTGCGGCGTTCGCCGGAAATCTCGATTGTGTAACTCGTGACGTGCTGTCGTTTCTTTTTAAGAATCGACGCGACGTCTGTCGCGGTGCACGAGCCGAGTGCGACGAGCAGCAGTTCGACCGGCGATGGTCCTGAGGAACGTTGCGAGTTTGTATCGAGCACAAGCGCTCGTCCGCCCGGCGTGATGCCGACGAAAAGATCGTCGTCAACGAACTTCACTATTGCTTTCGCAGTCATGCATCAACTCCGCCGAAAGCATAACAGATATCTGTGTAATCTGTGGATTGCTTCGTGCTATCATTCGCGCGCGGCGAATCTCTCTCAGTACACCTCACAGAAAAAACAGATCAAGGTGACGTCTCGACGTCCTCCGGTGCCCAGCGGACGCCTTGGGTTAATAGTGGAGGGCCAATCATGGCTGACATCCTTGTCGTGGATGACGACGATGTGATCCGCGACACCCTCTGCGAGTTGCTTGCCGTGGACCACAACTGCGAGCAGGCGAACACCGCAGAGGAAGCTTTACGAAAGTTGGAGGGCCAATCTTTCGACGTTGTCCTGACAGACATTACAATGCCGGGACTTAGTGGCAGCGAATTACTCACGCGCGTGCTGGCGCGTTATCCCGGCACACCAGTGATCATGGTTTCCGGACTGACCGATCAGGAACAGGCGCAAAGTCTGATGAGCCTCGGCGCGTTTGATTACTTGCTGAAACCGTTTCGTTTGGAAGTGGTGGAGGAAAGTGTGAAGCGCGCTGTCGAACATCGGCACGGCGCTAGCGGTTGATTTACGCCGCCACCGTTGCGACAGTCTCTTCGCGTGCGGTGACCTGACGACAATTAATCTCGCGCACGAGTTCCGCGATGCGATCGGCCGTGAACGGTTTTGCCACGACCCAATCGACGCCCGCGGCGCGTTGCTCATTTGAGCCGACGATCTCGCCCCAACCGGTGATGATCGCGATCGGGATCGTCTGATTGAGCTGACGAATCTCGCGGGCCAGTTCCCAGCCGCTCATTCCCGGCATACCGACGTCGGTGAAGACTGCGTCAAACTCTCGTTCGCGGAAACGCGCGAGCGCTTCAGTACCATCCTGGGCCAACACGACCTCGCAGTGTTCGCATTCGAGAATCTCATTCAAGAGGTCCAGCACGAAGACCTCGTCGTCGACCACGAGAAGTCTTGTTGGCGGAAGTTCGCCTGCCGGTATAGCGGCGACCGGTGGCGGTTCAGGAGTTTCAACGATCAGCTCGCGTTTTATAAGCCGCGTTTCAGCGATCCTCGCAACCGGCAGCGTGATGCGAAACTCCGTGCCCTGACCGTACTGCGATTCCACCTCGATGTTACCGCCGTGGCGTCGAATGATTCCGAAACTGACGGCGAGACCGAGACCAAGACCGGCTTTGCCCTTGGTCGTGAAGAACGGATCGAAGATGCGCGAACGCACCTCGGGATACATGCCAACGCCACTGTCCACGACCTTGATCACGACCTGTTGATTGACGGTCTGACTTGATAACGTCAGTTTCCCTCCTTCCGGCATCGCGTCGGTGGCGTTGAAGACCATGTTGACGAGCACTTCGCGCAACTCCGAATCGTCGCCCATGACCATCGCACTCGAGCCGATTTGCAGATCGAGACTGATGTGGATATTTGAGGCTTCGGCGCAGTTCTTCCAACGCGGGCGCGTGATTTCGCTCGCGTCCATCAGAATCTGATCGACGGAGACGAGTTCGAAGTTGTGATCGCGTCGTTGGCGCGCGAAGTCCTGGATTCGTTTTACGGTCTTCGCCCCGTCTTCGGCGGTCTTGATAATGATGTCCAAACCACGTCGCAGTTTTTCCGGATCGTCTGTCCGCTGGAGGAGTTGGGCGCGGCCGAGAATACCGGCGAGCGTGTTGTTGAAATCGTGTGCGACTCCCGAAGCGAGTTCGCCGAGTGCCGAGAGTTTTTCCATCTGCGAAAACTGCTCGCGAATGCGTTCCTGCTCCGTGATGTAGTGCGAAAGTTCCTTGACGTGTTTCTCGGCTTGCGCTGCCTGGTCCGCGGAAGTTTCGACGTGCCTGAGATAAGTGCGGTAGGTGAGAAAGACGATCGCGATGATTGGCAGGGTTATAACAAACGCGTAAGCGCCGATGAAGTAGAACAGTGCGGTGATCACGCCGGCCGCAAACGCGCCCGCAAAGTAAGTAATCGACGTCCAGAGATAGTGTTTGTGCCAGGTTTGCCAGATCGGCTGATTGGCTTTTAGTGCAGCGCCAATCGCGACGATGCCTGAATTGACCACGTAGTGTGTCAGCGCCATCGTGCAGATGGCAGTCGCGAAACGCGCGGTGAATGGGTGGGCACGCAGTGCGACGACGTCGCCAAAGAGCGTTTCCATCACACTGCTCGTGATGAAGATCGACACAGCAGCATTGCCCCAGTTGAAAGCCACGGTTTTCGGTCTGCGGCTGAAGCGAAGCGTCGAAACAAAAGCTTCGATTGCGCTCACGATGATTGCCGCCGGCGCTCCGTAAAGCAGCAGGACCAGAAATACAAACGTATCAGAGACCGAGATCTGGGAACTGAAACGGGGAATCGGAACCGTGATGC
>DATNJO010000696.1:0-13109 GCA_035603895.1 Pyrinomonadaceae bacterium | reverse complement strand
AAGTCTTGCCGAAGGTCCAGTGTGAATAACGGCCCGGCAGTGCATACGAGCCGACTTCATACATCACAGTTGCCGGCACGATCTCGAAGTTGGTGGGATATGGATCGAGACCAAATCGCCGAGCAACATCCCAAATCTGCTCGACGGCTTTTTCAAGTTCTTTGATCTCCTTGTCTTCCATCAAACCATCCACAGATTACACAGATAATTCTCTTTTGCCGAAAAACTGCTTCAGCGCTGGATACACGTCTTCCTTGTCGTCGATCCGCACACCGACAAAACGATCCTTGTTTTGCAGACGGTCGCTGAAGATCGACAGCAACGCGCCTGAAGAGCGCCGGTAACTCGACGAACCTTCCTCACCAATCTCGCCATAGCCAAACAAATTGCACGTGGCAATCAATTCATCAGCAAGCCGGACTGCTTCTTCGTTATCGGAGTAGTAGTTATCCCCATCGGAAAAATGAAATGGATAGATATTCCAATCCGACGGGCGATAGCGTTGCTTGATCACTTCGAGCGCCAGTTGATACGCAGATGAAACTACCGTTCCACCCGACTCTCCCTGCGTGAAAAACTGCTCCTCAGTTACTTCTTTCGCTTCCGTATGATGCGAGATAAAAACAATGTCGACGTTGTCGTACTTCGTGCGCAGAAAACGGACCATCCAAAAATAAAAACTGCGCGCGATGTACTTCTTAAACTCACCCATCGAGCCCGACACGTCGATCATCGCAATGACGACCGCGTTCGACTCGTAACGCATCACCTCTTCCCACGTCTTGAAACGCAGGTCTTCCTTCTTGATATCGCCGAACCGTGCCTTGCCCTCGCGCGCGTTGCGGCGAATGTTTTCAAGAATCATGCGCCGCTTGTCGAGGTTCGCGATCACACCGGTGCGCCGGATCTCGTTGAACTGCGTCTTGCGCGACTGCACCGCCTTCTTCGCCTTTTCTTCCAGATATGGAAGCTGTAGATCTTCAAAGATCAACGCGGCAATCTCGTCGATATTTACTTCCGCTTCGTAGTAATCAGCGCCGCTTTCCTGTCCTGCCTGTCCTGAACCGGTACCGCTGCCACTGCCGCGGCTCTCGCGGCCAATCACGTCGCCGACGCGCGTCTTGCCGTCGCCCTGGCCCACGTGTTTGGCTTTCTGGTAATTGAATCGGAACTTGTATTCGTCGAGCGCTCTGATTGGAACCTTAACGGTGCGCTTGCCGTCGGAAAGGATGATCGCTTCGTTTGAAACGATGGAGCCGAGGTTCTTACGAATAGCTTCCTTGACGCGATCCTTGTGGCGCTCCTGATCGATGATGCCCTTGCGTTGCAGTGACCAGTCGTTGCGTTGGATTGACATAACTCTTTACCCGCAAAAGTCTGCTACAACTTTCGTAAAGGCCTCCGGATACTCCTCATGCGGCAAGTGCCCGCAATTAAGGAAGACGACCAGCCGCGAACCGGGTATCTCATCGTGCAACCTCTCGCCGTCCGCGAGGGGAATCTCGATATCGTTATCACCCCAGAGCAGCAACGTCGGCTGTTGAATAAGATGCGCGTCCCTGGAAATCCGTTCTGCATCCCAACCGCGCACCGTACGGATCATCGCGCGCTGCGTACCCGACGCGCGCAACGGAAAATGGCGCGCGTCGACGCGTCTTTCATCAAGCACCCACTCGTGCCGGTCGTAAACACGTTTCATTCGCTTGCGTAGTAAACGCCGCGAGCCGATCAATAGCGGCGACACCACGTCGCCGAGCACGGGCGAACCAAACAAACGCATCAGGTGATAGCGCAACGGCTGGTTGTTGTTAACCGTTCCCACCAGCACCAGTTTATCGACGCATTGCGCATGGTCCAACGCGCATGTTGCTGCTACTGCACCACCGTACGAACTACCGACAAGCGTCGCGCGCTTGATTCCCAAACGCTCCAGCAACCTCATCAACAGGCTCGCCTGTCCGGCGATCGTGTACTCACCATTTCGCGGCTTGCCGGAATAACCGTAACCCAAAAGATCGATCGCGATGACACGAAAGCCCGCCTCCGCCAGATTAAGAAACACCTTGCTCCAAACGAGTGTTGACGAAGCAAAACCATGAATCAGCACCAGCGCCGGATTATTCTTTTCACCGGCCTCCTGGTAGTGAACGCGAACACCATCAATCTCGACGAAGCGCGAATGATCCGAATGAAAAACAACGTGGCGATACTTTTGCCAGTCGGCGTCGCGCGGCCGCGCCAGAAGTTTGACAGCGACTGCGATAGTGGCAGCAGCCGTTGCCGTTCCGGCGATCCAGTAACGTTTCTTCATCTCTACAGTTAAGCCACAGATTACACAGACAAACACAGACCAGTTTGATCCGTGATATCCGTGTAAGTCTGTGGCCTAAAACCTAGCGCGATAGCAACGTGCCGACGTAAGTCAACAACTCGTTCGCGCACACGGGACAATAGCCGTGCTCCTTCACTAACCGATCGACTACCTCGTTGATCCTTCTCAACTGATCCGGGTCCGGGGTTTTGGCTGACGTAGTTATTTTCACCACGTCCTTCAAGTCAGCAAAGATCTTCTTCTCAATCGCCTCTTTCAGACGCTCGTGCGAGTTGTACTCAAACGGCTTGCCTTTGCGCGCGTAAGACGAGATGCGAATCAGTATCTCCTGCCGGAACGTGTTTTTGGCGTTTTCGGAAATCCCGATCTGCTCCTCGATCGAGCGCATCAACTGTTCGTCCGGATCCATCTCCTCTTCAGTAATCGGATCCTTGATGCGTTCCTTGTTGCAGAAGGCTTCGACGTTGTCGAGATAGTTGTTGCACATCGTGCGCGCCATCTCTTCAAACGAGTAAACGAATGCACGTTGCACTTCGATCTTCGCGAGCTCGTCGTATTCTTTGCGTGCCTGCGAAATGTGGTTCAAATAACGTTCGCGCTGTTCGGCACTAATGCCAGTGTGTTGTTCGAAACCGTCCTTGATTGCCCGCAACGCATCGATGGGGTTGATGCAGGTCACACCATCGCGAACAAGCGCACTCGAAAGTCGATTAATGATGTAGCGCGGTGAAATGCCGTCCATACCTTCGCGGATGGTCTCTTCTTTCAACTCGCGCACGTCTTTCGACTTGTAACCTTCGACATCCTCGCCGTCGTAAAGCTTCATCTTCTTCACGATGTCGACGTTCTGCCGTTTCGGTTCTTCGAGACGCGTCATCACGGCAAACATCGCTGCGACTCTGAGCGTGTTTGGCGCGAGGTGAACGTTGCGCAATGCTTCCGACTGGTGCAACAGCTTGTCGTAAATTCTCTCTTCCTGGGAAACGCGCAGGTTGTAGGGCACCCTGACGAGGATGATGCGATCCTGAAGTGCTTCGGATTTGCGGTTGCCGGCAAACGCGAGGTACTCGTTTTCGTTCGAGTGCGACAGAATCACTTCGTCAGCGTAGATCATCGCGAAGCGTCCGGTCTTGATGCTCTGCTCCTGCGAAAGCGTCAAAAGGCTGTAGAGAAACTTCTCGTCAACCTTCAGCATCTCGACAAATTCCATCAACCCGCGATTGGCGATATTCAATTCGCCATCAAAACGATAAGCACGCGGATCTGATTCAACGCCGACCTCGCCAATTGTTGAAAGGTCGATCGAGCCCGTTAGTTCCGTGATGTCCTGCGACTTCGGATCGCTAGGTGAAAACGTGCCAATGCCGACGCGTTCTTTTTCCGAGAACGCCACGCGATGGACCTTCACGTCTTCGTGACGGCCGCCATAAGTTTTATCGAGTGAATAGCGGCACTGCGGACACAGGTCGCCCTCGATGTAGATGCCGTAATGTTTTTCGACTTCGGCACGCAGTTGATGCGGAATCAAATGCAGCGGTTCTTCGTGCATCGGACAGTCTTTGATCGCATAAACTGAGCCGCCCTCCGTCCTGGTCCACTCTTCCAGTCCGCGCTTGAGCATGTTGACGATCGTCGATTTACCACCGCCGACCGGACCCATCAACAACAGGATGCGTTTGCGCACTTCCAAACGCTGCGCGGCCGACTTGAAGTACTCGACAATTCTGGCGATTGGTTCTTCAATGCCGAAGAGCTCGGTGGCAAAGAAATTGTAGGAAAGAACTTCGTGCTGCGTGCCCTCGTTCAGCCGCTCGACGTTGGCGGCGTGAACCATGTCGTTGATGCGCGCGTGCGAGAGTTGCGCGATACGTGGGTTCTGAGCGACTAGTTCGAAGTAATCTCGGAAGGTTCCTTCCCAACGCAGCGCTTCGTGTTCGCGGCGCAGATCTTCCAAGCGTTCACTGATGTTGAATGCTTTGTTGCCATCCTGCTCTTGCATAGCCTTGAAACCTCTTCGGCTTTCGCGCATTGGACAGCGTGTGGGGAGAGGCCACGCTTTGTAAAGCAACCGCCGGCGATCGGGGAATGCGGTTGGTAAACCGTTGCTACCTCGTGATACGCCTCACGCGCGCGTTAGCGTGAGCTGCGTCCTCGAAGCATCAGTTCTCAATGATCGTGTCACGGAACTAGTGGAAGGGAAGCACTTGTTGGAAGCGAGTTTCGCGGAGCGCTTCCTTGGGACTGAAGTATACCACACCGGTCAATGCTTATTTTTCGGTGTGTGTTACCGTTCTGAGTTCAAGCTTTAGCTTGCGATCTCCGAGGCGTGCTCCGCAAGTTGAACTCAGAATTCACCCAAGACCACCCGCGGTCGTAACACCTGCGCACCGGCGTCATAGTAACCAATGGCAATCAACTGCTCGTGCGCATCACACATCTTTACGTTTTCACCATCCGTCCAACCAGATCCCTCAACCTTAACCTCCCTTCCATGACTAACATTACGCACGTCCTGAGCGTTTAGATGCACGAAAGGGAGCTTCGAGAGCGCCGCACTGGGCGTCACTACCACCTCACCCAAAGCCTCCTCCGCAAAACTGGTTTTCAAGCCGTCAAGCGTCACCGCCTTCTCGACCTCAAACTCGCCCACCCGCGTGCGACGCAACTCAGCCAAATGTGCGCCAACGGACAAACGCTTGCCAAAATCTTCCGCAAGCGTCCGCACGTAAGTCCCCGAAGAGCAGACGACGTGAGCGCGAAAATCGAATGTGCCGTCCAGATTGTCCTTGATCAGTTGACCGTCTGCCTTGATAGCGGCGAACTCATGAATACAAACACGAACCGGCTCACGGTCCCCCTCTTCACCACGCCGCGCAAGTTCGTACAGCTTCTTGCCATCGCGCTTCTTGGCTGAATACATCGGCGGCACCTGGTCTATCCAACCACGCAGACTCGCTAGCGCTGCCTCGATCTGCTGTTCGTTCCAATGTCCAAGCGGGATGTCCTTTGGACCATCAATTCGCGTTCCAGTGCGGTCTCCGGTGTCGGTTGAGTAACCCAAGCGGATGATTGCGTCGTACTCCTTGTCCTCGATGTTAAGAAACTGGGCGAGCCGAGTGGCTTTGCCAAGCAACAGCACCAGAACGCCCGTCGCAAACGGATCGAGTGTTCCCGTGTGACCGATGCGGCGCTCGTGAAGAATATGACGCACACGCGCAACTACATCATGAGAAGTAAGTTCCCCCGGCTTATCGATAACTAACAGTCCGTCCATAGTTCCACTTTGCTTTCCTGCCTTGTACCTCTTGTGCCTCTTCGTGGCTCATTTTAGTTTGCCGAGTGAGGATTGGCGATGTGAGAATCATAGTGCATGACAACTGACGAAATGCGCCGTCACACGTTCAATCGCGCGGTCAAGCTGTTGACTGTGAAATCGCGCTCGGTAGCAGAACTGCGCGAACGGCTATTGCAAGGAAAGAATACGACCCCAGACATAGTGGAGACGGTCCTCGCCCGGCTCGAAGAATACGGCTATCTCAACGACGAACGGTTCGCGTTTAGTTACGCGTCTTTAAAAGTTAAGCAGCGCCCGCTGGGTCGGCGGCGTTTGCAACGCGACCTGAAGCTAAAGAAGGTCGAGAACAAGGTGGCCGAAGGCGCGCTGGAACTGGTCTACGCCGAGACATCCGAAGAACAACTCATCGACCAGGCAATCGAAAAGCGTATTCGAGTGCGTGGCCGGCCGAAAACGCGAATTGAAGCTAAAAAACTTTTCGATCACCTTTTGCGACAGGGGTTTGAGTTTGAACTGGTGAGTGACAAGGTACGTGCACTCTTCGATCCGTCTTGTTAAACTCAAATCGACATGACAGGTAACGAAATACGCGAGATTTTTCTGAAATACTTCGAGGAGCACGGCCACACGCGCGTGCGCTCCTCGCCACTGCTGCCCGCCAACGATCCGACGCTGTTGTTCACCAACGCGGGCATGAATCAGTTCAAAGACACTTTCCTCGGCCGGGAAAAGCGCGACTACATCCGCGCTACGTCATCGCAGAAGTGCATCCGGGCCGGCGGCAAACATAACGACCTCGACGAAGTCGGCAAAACCGCGCGGCATCACACGTTCTTCGAGATGCTCGGTAATTTTTCGTTTGGCGATTATTTCAAACAGGACGCGGTCTGGTTAGCGTGGGACCTGCTCGTCAATGTTTTGAAACTCGATCCGAAGCGTCTGTGGTTTACGGTTTATGAAGGCGACGAGGAAGTCGGGCCTGACGAAGACGCCGAAGGTTTTTGGGAAGCTGTTGGCGCGCCGCGCGAAAGAATTTTGCGGTTCGGCCGGAAAGATAATTTCTGGCAGATGGGTGAGACTGGTCCATGTGGTCCGTGCAGCGAAATCCATTACTACATGGGACCGAGCCCGGACGATCCGGAGAACTCGGCTGAGAACGTCAACGGCCCGGGCGACACGATCATGGAGATCTGGAATCTCGTCTTCATGCAGTTCGATCGCAGCGAAGTCGAACCAGGTCATTACAAACTCGATCCGCTGCCCGCGCCTTCCGTGGACACTGGCGCTGGTCTCGAACGGCTCGCAGTCGTGTTGCAAGGCGTCAAATCAAACTACGACACCGATCTAATCCGGCCGATCATCGAGCGTACGGCGCAAATCGCGGATCGCCATTATGAACCGGAAACGCAGGAAGGTTTCGCGATGCGCGTCATCGCCGACCACGCGCGTGCGACCGCGTTTGCAATTGCCGACGGCATTCTGCCCGGCAACGAAGGCCGCAACTACGTGCTCCGTAAGATCATGCGCCGCGCGATCTATCAGGGCCACCACACACTGGGTCTCGAGGGTTCGTTTTTCAATCAGGTCGCCGATTTCGTCGTCGATCTGATGAGCGCCTCTTATCCGGAACTCGAAACACAGCGCGAGTTCATCGAGAAGATGGTGCGGCTGGAAGAAGAGCGCTTTCGTTCTACGTTGACCGTCGGCCTGAACAAGCTGGACGAGTTGTTCACGTCAACAAAAGGAGAGATGCCGGAGTTCAAAGCGCTTGCCAAGCTTTACGACACGTTCGGCACGCCTCGCGACCTGATCCGCGTCGCGCTGGAGGAACGCGGCTTTACGTTCGAAGAAGAAGCGTTCAGCCGCTCATTTAGCATCGCGCTGCAAGAGCTTCAGCAAACCGGTGTCACGGCGAAACACGAGGCTAAACCCGCTGTTAATCCCGTGTATGACACGCTAGCGAAACGTTCAAGATCCCTCTTCAAAGGCTACGAGACCACGAACGTCACCGACGCAAAGGTCGTCGCACTAATCAACGGTCACGAAGTCGAATCGCTGAGTAAAGGGGATAAAGGCGAGATTGTTTTGGATAAGACGCCCTTCTACGCAGAAAGTGGCGGCCAGGTCGGCGACGCCGGCTTGTTGGTTGGCCCATCCCGGGAGTTGGCAATAGTTAACGACACTTACTCACCGGTTTCGGGTTTGATCGTGCACAAAGTTGAGGTGACTGAAGGCACTTTCAAAGTCGGCGACATTGTTTCGGCTGAAGTTGACGTAGAGAAGCGCGACGCTACGCGACGCAATCACACCGCGACCCACTTGATGCACGCCGCGCTGCGCGAGGTTTTGGGCACGCACGTCAAACAGGCCGGTTCTGTCGTGGCGCCGACTTATCTACGCTTCGACTACTCCCACTATCAACCGTTAACCCAGGCCGAGAAGGAAGAAGTAGAGCGCCTCGTTAACTATCACATCCTGCGCAACGAGCCAGTGAAAACTGACGAGATGGCGATCGAAGAAGCTATGCACTCGGGCGCGATGGCGTTGTTTGGCGAGAAATACGGCGAGAAAGTGCGCGTGCTGTCGATCAACGGTTTGGAAGGAGTGTTTTCGAAAGAGCTCTGCGGCGGCACGCACGTACGCGCGACCGGCGACATCGGGCTTTTCAAGATCGTCAGTGACGAATCGATTGCTTCGGGCGTGCGGCGCATTCGCGCGATCACCGGCACCGATGCTTACGACCGATTTCGTGAAGCGGAAGTGCTGGTCGATGAACTCAGCAGTGGCTTGCGAACGTCGCGAACCGAGTTGGTGAATGCTGTTTCGCGGTTGCAAGACGAGTTGAAGAAAGTGCGCCGCGAAGCAGACGATCTGCGTTTGAAGATCGCGAGTGGCGGTGTTGGTGCTTCGACAAACGGCGACGAGTCGCGCGAGATCGCGGGCGTCAAAGTTCTAGCGCGTGAAGCGAGTGGCTTGGACGCGCCGGCGATGCGCCAACTCTCAGACACTTTGCTGGCGCGGATCAAATCGGGCGTAGTGATACTCGGGCGCAGTAGCGAAGGAAAAGTTTCGCTCATCGTGCGCACGTCGGCTGACCTGACTTCAAAGGTCCCGGCCGGTCAGGTAATCAAAGAACTCGCTCCGATTGTCGGCGGACGCGGTGGCGGCAAAGCCGACATGGCCGAGGGCGGCGGCAATCAGCCAGAGAATCTCGGCGCAGCCCTTCAGAAAAGCTACGAGGTCGTTGAGCGCTTAATTACTTAGTAAGAACCTACAGGATGAACAAGACGAGTCCTGTTCATCCTGTAATGCTGTCTAAACGCTTTACATGCTCTTCTGTTTCTCAGTCAGAGCGATGTTCATCTTTTCCAGGGTTAGCTTGTTGAGCGTCCCGGTCACCTTCAATCCTTCCGCCTGCTGATACTTGCGCAGGCCTTCACGGGTCGCCTCATCGAGCTTCCCGATCTGTTCTCCGCTGTAAAAGCCACGCGATTTGAGAATCGCCTGGGCCTGATTGATCTGGTCTTTGGTGGCGCGAAAGACAGGGCCACGTTTGGCGCCTTGCTTTGTGCCGGTCTGGGTTGAAGTTGTGGTCTGAGCCATTGCACCGGTCGTGAAGAGACAGAGCAACAGTGTGAGTGTGAGAAATTTCTTCATTTGTTTTCGTCCTTTGTGAGGCGCGCTGAAGCGCGCGGTTTGTGGTTAAAACGCGCCTATCATACATCCTTTGTCAATATCGGCTCCGATATTGGCCTTCGAAACCTTCGCTCAACGATGTTGGCAATAGTTAAACCGCCGTGCTACTATGACGTAGCCTCATCCGGCGCCCCTCGGAATCCCAATGAAAGCCCTTCTTGCATTAACACTTATGGTTCTTTCGGCTGGCTATGCGTCAGCCCAGTCCGGCTACCAGATCGATAACTTCGACCTGCCCAACGCCGTCCAGATCCAAACCCCGAAGGTTGAACCAAAGAACCCGACCAAACGACTGGTTCACCTGACCTCGATGCCGATCAACCCGTCACTCGGCGGATTTACGACAGGTAATTCAGACGTCGACAATTTCATCGTCGAATCCGGCAAACGCAACTCGGTCGACCCGCTGCTGCTCTACTCCATCATGCACCAGGAGTCGAGCTTCAAACAGCGCGCAATGTCTTACAAAGGCGCCCGCGGATTGATGCAACTCATGCCGCCGACGGCGCTTCGCTTTGGCGTCACGAATATTTGGGACCCGAAACAGAACATCGAAGGCGGCGCGCGTTACATGCGCTTCCTGTTGGATCTGTTTGAAGGTGATGTGCGCCTCGCACTGGCGGGATACAACGCCGGCGAGGGCGCGGTGATGAAGTATGGCTATAAGGTACCGCCATACAGCGAGACGCAGGAATACGTGCGCCGGATCGGCAAACGCTACAGCATGATTCGCGACCCGGAAGCAGCAGCCCGCGCGAACCAACTCACCGGCGAACAACTCGCGGCCGCAAAGCAAAAACCCTCGGCGCCATTGAGCGTCTACGAGCGCAGCGTCTTTATGACCCGCCTGCCGGACGGCCGGCTCCAGCTCGTCAGCCAGTAATTCCTAGGAATCCCACCGACGCAGTCGGTGGTTCCTTCAGACCGCTACTACCATCCCCCAGCTCAACGACAATCCCACCGACGAAGTCGGTGGTTCCTTCAGACCTCTACTACCGTCCCCCAGCTCAAGCGACAATCCCACCAACGCAGCTGGTGGATCGTTCACTGCTCGGACCCTGTGTGAACAATCCACCGACTTCGTCGGTGGGATTCCTTTTCCAGCCTGGGGGTTAGGTAGGTGGTCTGAAAGAACCACCAACTGCGTTGGTGGGATTTCAAGCCACAGTGAAACGCCCGGAACCTTTAATGGTGGCCGCCTCGTTTTGTTTGTATGATACTGCGCGAGGTTGAGACGCGAATGACTTGTTCCGGCTGCGGAGCCTACGTTACGCCATCTGTGCGGTTCTGTTCGAACTGCGGCACGCCCGTCGACTCCGAACAGACACGCATAGCACGCGTGCAATCGAGGACTCTGGAACCAACCATCGATGGGGACCTGGAACGTACGGTTTTCACCGTGAAACCGACCATGATCTTCATCAAAGCCGGCTACGCCCTCGCGGTCCTGGGCGGCATCGCGTTGGTCTTCCTACTCGCCAGCCTCAGTGTACCCGCGTCGATCTCGATCCCGCTCGCACTCGCGTTGCTGCTGATTCCGGGTTACTACCACATCCGGCGAAACATGGTTCGCTACACAGTCACCGACGCAAAGCTTCAGATCGACACCGGACTGATCGCCCGCACAACACGAAACATCCCCTTGAGTAAGGTCCAGGACGTAACCGTATCCGCCAGTATTCCGCAACGACTGCTCGGCTTCGGCGACATCATCGTCGACAACGCCAGCGAGATCGGTGGCTCGACCGTGATGCACAACATCAGCAAGCCACGCCACTACGCCGACCTTCTTTTGCGCGAATTGAGACGCTGGCATTAAACTTACGCTGTGTTAAAGATTCACCTATTAGTTTCATTCCTCTTGTTGTTTGCCTTGCCTTCTGAAACGGGCAAGTTTCGGAAGGTCAAATCAGGTGGCGAGCCACCCGGAATCACATATCTCGTCCCTGGAACCACACCCGTCGAAACCGAACAAGCAGAATATGTCGCAGCCAACGGCGAGCGCTTCGCTGTGGAATTTATTAAGTTTGGACAGGAAGGCAAGGCGTACGAACTCCTGAGTCTCGCGGCGACGGCAGCGCGCAGCAAAAGCACAACGGCAGATATCACCGACGTAGCCGGTGTCGCCGGTTTCACCACCAGCGACGAGCTCGCTTTTTTCAAAGGCGCTAACTTCGTCAGAATCAAGAGCATCAAGCCTGCTGCAGACACCTCGAACCTGATTGCCCTGGCGAAGTCGTTAAGCGAGCCACTCGAGCAAGGCGACGGTGAGATTCCGGTTTTGATCAAGCACCTACCAAATCCGGAAGAAGCGCAAAAAACCGCTGTCTTTGTCAGCAGCTTCGACACGCTGGAGCGGCTTCTAAAACACCCGGTGTTAACTGCGGTGAAGGGCGACGGCAACGCTGACGCAGCGATCGCGTCGTTTGGTCCGAGCCAAGTCGTGATCGTCGAATTCAATACACCGCAACTCGCAAGTGAAAACGACAAACGCATCGTCGCGCGCATTCAGGAGCTCTGGAAACTGGGCCAACCAGCACCCACGGCTTACAAGCGTGCTGGCAATTATTCCGTGTTCGTCTTCGACGCACCTGACGACCAGACTGCCAAACAGTTAATCGATCAGGTTCACTACGAGCAGGTCGTTTCGTGGCTCGGCGAGAATCCAAACATTTTGCGACGAGCCCAGGAGCGTTACATCGACACGACGTTAGGCGTGCTAGTGACTGTTTTGAAAGCGTCGGGCTATGCGCTCATCGGTTGTTTGGGAATCGGCGGATTGATTGGCGGACTGCTTTTCGGCTACAGGCGCTCGCAGCAAAAGGCTACGGCGTATTCAGATGCGGGTGGGATGATGCGTTTGAACCTCGACGAAATGACCGCCAACCGTCGTCGATAGTTAGCTACAAAGAAGCACAAAGGATTCTGCTGAACACGTTGGTGCTTCTTTAAAACAAATGCGGGCTGCTGATTTTTCCTGGGAGGCTCCCCCAAGCCCCGTCAAGACGTCTATCAGCAGCTCCGCTATTATTGCTCTTCTACTGCGTCACAAGTGTTGCCCCGTTCCCCCAAAAGAGCCAACCCTTGCTTTTTATAACTGTGAGAGGATGCCTCCCCCAAAGCCTCCACTCACCGCAGTTGTCTGAGCCTGACCCGATTTACCCTTATCTACCCTTCTTGTTCTGTTTCTCCTTTATACAACGTCCGTGCCACCAGTCTGCACGGCTGGAAAACGGGCTTTTGAGTGAGAATCTATACGGTTGGGAACGAATTGAACGGTCAACTTGTACCCGTTCAGTACAACACTACCCGTACAAACGCACGATAATCGCTCGGTTAAGGCAGCGCTGCGACGAGTTGATCGATGTCGGCGACCGTGTTGTAGAGGTGCGGGGCGATCCGAAGGCGATCACCTCTTGGCGCGGTGATGATGTTTTGTGGTTTGAGTCGATGGTAGAGCGCCATCGCCGAAAGACCCTCGCGGTGGCGAATGCAAACTATCTGAGACTTTTCGCCCGCGACGCGTGAACTGACGATTTGATACGGCTTCGTACCCAGTCGATCGCAAAGGTGATCGGTCAACTCCTCGAGATACCGAGCGATTCGCGCCGGACCATATTCGTGCAGCAAATCCAAACTGGCTTTGAAGCCATAAATCAACGAGGCCGGTCCGGTTCCCGTTTCCCACGCGAGCGCGCCGCGATTCCAGCCCTGTTCGAAGTTGGTGTAGTCTTCCGGGTTCGGCACACTTATCCAGCCCACCAGCGTCGGTTGTATCAGAGCGCG
>DATNJO010000695.1:0-3169 GCA_035603895.1 Pyrinomonadaceae bacterium | reverse complement strand
GTATTTGGGGAAATGAGCGCCTAAAGATTCAGGATTGATGCGCTCCATCTCCCGTGCCGTCTGCTCGGCTTCGTCGATGCGGCCCAGTCCCATAAAACTTTGCAGTAGATTTTCGCGCGCGCTGATGTTGTTCGGGCTCAGCCTGACTGCTTCCAACCCCTCTTTCAGTGCGTCGTCGTAACGGCCGAGCAGTTTGTAATTGAGCGACAGGTTGTTGTGCGGGATGAAGTCGTTTGGATAGAGCTTTGCCCACGTCTGCAACGTCTCGATTGTCTTGTCAGTGTCGCCGGAGATGTAGGTGTAGTACTTTTCGAGGATGTACAGACGTTCACGTTCGCTGACACGATCGCGCAGGTCGTACGCTTTTTGCACGTACTGCTTCGCGGCTTCCATCTCCTGCTGGTTGGCGTAATTCACGCCGATACGCGCCCAAGCCATCGCAAAGTTCGGATCGAGCTCGGCCGCGCGTTTATAAAACCCGAGGGACTCGCGCGCGTTACCTTTCGAGCGCTCCTCGTTGGCCACCGCGTAAGCCTTCAACGCGTCTAACGACGAGGTCGTCGCTTGCTCGATGCTCATGTCGTAACGCTGCATCGAACTGAGCGATTCGCCGAGTTTCTTGCGCAGGTTCCACGCCGCCGTGCTGAGCGCGGAAAGAACTTTCTCTTTACTCTCGGCCTCAATCTGTTCGCTCGCAAACGCAACTCCAGAATGCGGATTCACAGCTTCGAGCGTGATGTTGTAATGACTGCCGAAACTCGCAATCGATCCGGTCAGCAACGCGCGGATTCCCTGCCGTTCACAAATTTCACGGCCGATGTCGCGCGTGATTCGCTCGTCAGGCGAACGTCCCATGAAGCGCAGTGTTTCGCGGACGCGCTCTTCAGGAAAGAGATTCAGGAAAGGCGTCTGACCGAGATGAACCGCGAGCGCCTGTTTCAACGTGCCGTCAAAAACCGGTTCGCCCGTAGTGTTGACGAAGTCGGCGAGCAACACCGTGTCTTTGTCAGTTAGCGGCTTTGTTCGGTTGTAGTAGAAGTAAAAGCCCGCGGCGGTACCGGCAAGCAATAGGATGGCGACGATCGCGGCGGCGACTTTGTGACGCTTGATCTCGGTTGCGATGTATTCCGCGCTTGAGACGTGCGAGACAGTTTTCGTCGGGATAGCACGCTCGGGAGTTGTTGGAGCGACAACGTCGCCGCTCTTCACGGTGCTGTACATTCCCGGTACGGACGATCGTTCGAGCTCAGTTTCAAACTCGAGCCGCTGTTTGAGTCGCCGCAAATCGGTAAGGAGTTCTTTGATTGTTTGATAGCGCTCCTCGCGGTCTTTGCGCAACGCCTTCATCACGATCCATTCGAGTTCGGCCGGAACGTTTGGCGCGTAACGCGCGAGTGGCGGCGGTTCTTTCTGCGTGATTCCCACGATGACGTCGGTTGACGTTTCGCCTTCGAACGGCGTGCGACCGGCGACGAGTTCGTAAACCACCACGCCGAGACTCCAGATATCGCTGCGCGCATCGACAGGTTTGCCACGCGCCTGTTCCGGCGACATGTAGTGTGACGTTCCCATCACTACGCCCGCGTCCGTTTGGACATACACGCGCGTCGCAGCCTCCGCGTCCGATGGGCTGCGATCGACCGTCTCCGTCAACTTCGCGAGGCCGAAGTCCAACACCTTCGCGTAGCCGTTGCGGCGGATCATGATGTTGTCGGGCTTGATGTCGCGATGGACGATCCCCGCAGCATGTGCTTCTTCAAGCGCACTCGCGACCTGAACGGCGATGTCGAGTATCTCGGGAATTTCCATTTGCGACGCCAGGGCTTTGCGACGCAGCGTTAAGCCGTCGATGTACTCGGTCGCGATGTAGTGACGTCCGTTATCAGTGCCGACTTCGTGAATCGTCAGGATGTTTGGGTGATTCAGGTTGGAAGCGGCTGACGCCTCCTGCTCAAAGCGCTGCAAGCGGTCTTTGTTGGTCGTGTATTCCTCGCTGAGGATCTTGATCGCGACCTTGCGGCCGAGCTTCATGTCTTCAGCCAGATAGACTTCACCCATCCCGCCCGCGCCGAGTTTTTCGAGAATCCGGTAATGGGAGATCTTATCTACGTCCATGAGTCACGATTGAGCCGTGCGACTATTTCGTTGGTACTTCCTTCGATGCCGATCTGTTTCAACTTGCCGCTGTGACCGCTCACAATTTTTACCGCACTGCGCGAAACATTGAACGTCTTCGCCAAAATTCTGATCAATTCTTCATTAGCCGCGCCGTCGACCGGCGGTGCTGCTAGCCGCACGCGCAACGCGCCGTTGTGTTCTCCAACCACCTCGCTTCGCGACGCTCGCGGTACGACCTGAACCTTGAAAACGACTTGATCTTTGCCAAGGGAATGGACAATCAACTCTTGAGTGCTCGTCTAGAACATGACCGGAGCGGTGCGCAAAAGCGTTCCCGCGATCGCCTGCTGGAATAGCCACAGTATAAAGAATGCCACGATCGGAGAGATATCGAACCGGCCCAGCGGCGGAATCATTCGCCGCAGTGGACCAAGCAACGGCTCGGTCGTGTCAACCAGGAACCGCATCAGCCGATTGCCGTAGCTGACCATCCCCCACGAAAAGATGATCCGCATGAAGATCAAAAGAATGTAGATCGATATCAGGCCGTAAAGAATAAACCCGAGCACCGAAACTATAGCTCCGCTTGCGGCACTGGTGATAATCCCTCCGACCGTCATCGCGATCGTCGACACGAGTTGCATCAGGAAGAAACCGAGTAGTATCGACACCAGGATCACAACCAGCGGCGCGAACTTCGGATCGACACCCACTTGCCGCAACGCGCCGCGCACCGGAGCGACGAACCCATCCGTCAGCCGGCGCAGCGTTAGCGCAGTCCAGCTAAACGGATTCAAGTCTTTGGCGTCCGCAATCATCCGCACGAGCATCAGTACGATGATCGCGACGATAACCGCCTGAATGGCCCAGCTAATGAATAAGACTGTGCGGCTAATTACCAGCATAATGATTCGCCACAAAGAGGCACAAAAGGCACAAAGAGAAAACGTCACACCTACTTCTCTTAGTTACCCTGATTACCTGCGCCTGCAAACGGCCCCATGCTCCTCTCTTGTGCTTCTTGTGCCTCTTTGTGGCCTCGTTCCCCAAA
>DATNJO010000694.1:0-7027 GCA_035603895.1 Pyrinomonadaceae bacterium | reverse complement strand
GCAGCGAGCTATAGCTTTGCTCGCCATCGTAGATCTGCTTGAATACGATCGCTGGCCGCGCATCGATTTCCATCCGCAGCTTGTCGCCCGCCGTCACGAGAGAAAACGATCCGGGAATCGACTGTACGCTGTTCGGCGGATAAAGCTGGACCGATCCGCGCAACATCATGTTCTGCACCGCGCGAAACTTTTCACCGCCCTGGGCCAGAAATGCCGCGCGAGCGAGATCCTTCGGAGTGGTCTCGGCCGTGATGGCGATCGCCGGAGCAGCAGCGGCGCCACCATTGTTAGCGGGCGCATTCTTCGCTGGTTCCTGAGCAAAAGCCCAAACGCCAAATACAACGACGAGCGTGATAGACGCTAAAGCAGTCTTTCTCATTTCCCAAAACCTCGATTAGAAATTCAAACGCACCTGCGCGTAGATGCGGCGGTTACCGGCGCCCGTGCTGCCACCGCCGCCACCGAAACCACCAATTCCACCCAACCCAAGCGATTCACCAAAACTCGGCGACGACAAGTTTCCGACAGGCGTACCGAGGTTCACGTGATTCAGCACGTTCTGAAAATAGAGGGATACATTCAGGTTGTAACGCTTCTCACTCGGCGGAGGACCACCTTGTGGTCCCGGTCCTCCAGGTCCTCCCGGTCCGACTCGTTGCGGACCACCGCCGCCGGCAGCGACGGGCGCTCCCGGCCCTGGCTGAGGCCGCGCCGCCGCGTTACTGCCACCGATAGTGCCGAAAGCAAACTGGCGGCTGATGCGCAGATTGACCACAACCGATCCGGGCGACTTGCCGAAGTTACGAGGAATAATCCGTTCACCAGTCAACGGCACGAGATTGAAATTACCAAAGCGCGTGCAACGTATCGTCGATAGCGAGCAGTCGGCGTTGGGCGGCGCAAAGCTCGGACGCTCATTCACCTGGCGATCGAGATTGAGGTCCTGGCCGGTAATGATGTTGAACGGCGGACCACTGTTCGCAACTACGAAAGGACTCAACACGACCTTCCACCACGGCAGATTGATCGTGCTGAAGAGCGTGAAGCGATGCCGAATGTCGAACGACCCGCGGCCAAACTCATCGGACGTATCGTAGGAGTTCATCGGGAACAACGTGCTGCCCTGTCCGTCAGTGTCGTTCGTAGTCTTGCTGATGAAGTAGTTGCCGTTGAACTGAATCATCCGGTTCAGACGGCTGTTGAAGCCGATGAAAAACTGGCGCTGATCGAACTGACCGCTCGCTTCGAACCGGTAGATTTCACCCTTCCTCGGGTCGGGTCGAAGCCCGTTCGGCGTGAGCGGCGTGATGCTCGCCGGCAGTGGCGCGTTAACGTCGCGGGCGCGAATCACGTGCACGATTCGGATGTTGTAAAACCCGACGAACATCGTCAGATTGCGGGGCAATTGCCGTTCGACCTGGGTGCCGATGAGCCAAACGGTCGGGGCTTGCAGGTTCGGATCGACCTGCCAGATCGTTTGCTGCGTTTGCGGCAGACCCGTCACCGAGGGAACGCTTGTTGGACTCCACTGATTCAGAATCGCATAAGCAGCGGCGACGTTCGGCGCCTGCTGGTCTGCGATTGACGGCGGTGTGAGCCGCCGTGCTTCTTCAGTGACGAACGTTTGGATAACGTTAACGCCATTGAAACGATTGGCCGTAAGCGTCGAGCCCTCACTGAAGCGATTGAAGAAGAAACCGGTGCCGACGCGAATCACCATCTTCGGCGGACGCGCACTGTTGGCCGCGCCGGGCGACCACGCGACTGCAAACCGAGGTCCAAAGTCGTACTTACTGTGAGCGTTCGTTTGTGTCTCGTAACGCAGACCGTAGCTTAACGTGATGTTGGGCCGCACGCGCCAATCATCCTGAAGAAAGACGCCGTAATCCGTTTGCGTGACGTCGGCAAACGGGTTTCCGGAATTGATGCTAAACGTCGCTGCACCGCCACCCGCTGCGCGAATCTGTTGGGGCGTCAGACCCTGCTCCTGCAACTGCAACGTCAATTGGTAACGCTGGATGCTGGTGAGTCCGAAGCCGCCGGTGAAGGACCACGAGCCACCGAAGTTATTCTCGTTTGTATCGTCGACGCTCACGTGACGAATACGCCCGCCGAATTTGATCGCGTGCGAGCCGTGCTGCTTGGCAGTGAAATTGTTGAGCTCCCAGAAATTGCGTTCGTTGACCGAATTGCCTACTTGCGATCCGCCTGAGTTGAAAGCACCGCTGACGTTGAGCGCGGGCACGGAGTTGTTGCCGATCTGCTCGTTGCGGCCGTGGCTGTACTGAAAGCGCGTTTCGTTGATCATCGTGCTGTTAAGAATCGCGGTTTCCGTTAGCTGAATGTTCTGGTTGGTAGAGACGGTATCGAAGCCGCGTTCCGGCAAAGAAAAACCGCCGACGCCCTGGTCTTCAACCCGAGAGCGGTTGTAGTTGTAACGAACGATCAGCGTGTTGCTCTGATTGATTGCATAGTCGAAACGAGGACTGAAGAACGTGTTGCGCCGCGGCACGAGAAAGCCCTGGCCGAAATCAACCGGGTTCAGGTTCGAGTCGAGCACTGTCGCGCGGATGAGTTCGTTGTCGTCTGTTTCAATGCGGCCGAAGTTGAAAAAGAACGATGCTTTCTTTTTCACCACTGGACCACTCAGGTTCATGTCGTACTGCCGAATCTGAAACGGCGTGCGCTTGCTGGAGTTGATCGCAAACGGATTGCGCGAGTTGAAGCTCTCGTCGTTGAAATTGAACGACGCGCCGCCGCGCAGTTTGTCAGTGCCGGGTCGAGTCAGGATATCGATACGTGCGGAAGGCTGATCGTTCTCAGCCGCAAACGGATTCTGGTTGATACGAATCTCGCGAATCGAATCCTTCGAAGGCATGTTGCCGCCGGTGAAGCCGTCGATAAAGATCTGTCCGCCGTTTGGTCCAACTGATGGGCCAGCCAACGCCTGCAACGCTGCTGCGAGTTCATCCGGATCGTCCGGGAGAGCATCGAGATCTTTTCCGCCGATAACAGTTTGGTTGGCGTTGTTGTTGGCTTCGGTGCTGATCGGTGTTTCGGCAACCGTGACCTGTTCCTCGATCGTGACCTTCAAAGTGACATCGACTGACTGGCGTCCGGCCTTGACGTCGACGGGTAACTCTTCGGTTTGCGTGAAGCCCGGCGCGTTTGCCGTGAGTTTGTAGCTGCCCACCGTCAGGCCGGCAAACGTGTAGACACCTTCGCCGTTGGTCGTGGTCTTTTTCTGAACTCCGGTTGCGTCTGTCAGGGTGACGGTGGCGCCGACAATCGCAGCGCCGAGTTCGTCGGTGACCAGGCCGCGCAGAGTGCCGCGCGTTTGTTGTGCGGCGACATTGGCGGAAAGCAGAAGAGCGAAGGCAAGGATAAAGAGACTTCGTGGGAGACGGGGGGAAACTTTCATGTCGAGCCTTTCGGGGAAAAGGGTTTCTCGGCGCCTCTGTGTCTCGGTGGTGTATACCACCGAGACACAGGGAATCAGTTACGGCAAGCCGATGCCAAATGTAATGCCGCTATTGCCTAAACCCGCGGCGGGATTAGGAGCCGCCTGCCCGGGCTGTGGACGCGGAGCAAGCATTGTGAGCAGCGTGTCGGCGCCGGCCACGAGCGAAATCGCGGTTAAGCGCGTCGGATCGACACCCTGCGTACTGGAAACGATGATAGTGTCGCCGACCTTAACATCCGCCAGAGAAATAGTTGGCAATCTTTCGAGCATGTCGTTGATATTGAAGCCACCGCCGGGACGGCCACCCGGGCCACCTGCGCCGGGACCACCCGGACCGCCGCTACCTTGCGGTCTAGCCGCGGGTTGCGCTTGACCACCCGCTGGCGCCTGGCCACTAGCCGGCGCGCTAGGTCCACCCGGTCCGATGTTTCCACCGCGCCCGACTCCACCCATCATCGCGCCCATTTCTGAAGCTGGTGGAAAACGTCGCAGCACAGCGTCGTGTTTGATGACGATCGTCAGCGGAGTTTTCTTCTCGAGTTCGTTGATCTTGATCTCGCCGGTCGCAGGATCGATCGCAGTGACAACGCCTCCGACCGTGCGGAAACTTCCCGTCACGATCTTCTGCGGATTGAAACGAAGCGGGTCATCTGTGCGATCGCCCAGCGCACGCAATTGATCGCCGACTTTCAGTTCAGTAAACGCGCTCGGCTTCGCATCACTAAACTTGATCGAGTCAGGAGCGTAACGGCGCATTTCAGTCTTGTCGCTAACGGGAAGCACCACGGCTTGAGAACCGCCCATCGCGCGGTGGGTAATGGTGATCTCGTGCGTGTCGGGCTTGATGGTAGCGATCACGCCGACGATTCCACGACGGCGCCATTCCGCTCTTTCGGCATCCTGCTTCTTCGCCAGATCGCCCTTGGTCATTACTACGATCTGCAAAGCCGGTACTGTTTTCTTATCTTCGGAGACGGTTCCACGGGCCATGATGCGATCGCCTTCGCCCACGTCAGTGAAGGTGATGTCGGTTGCATTTGTGAGCGATGTCTCGCCGGGTGCGAGGCGCTTGTACGTCGTCTTATCGCTAAGCACGACCGAAACGGTCGAACCGCCATCTGTTTTGATCGTGATCTGCTTCGCCGTGGCGTCGATCGTTTTCACTTCACCGATCGCATACTTGGCGGCAATTCCGGGATCGGCGCCTTGCGTGAACAGTGCCAGCGCGAGTGCCAATAGAAACGTCTTCATCTCCTGTCTTCTCCTACACAGAAACGGTTTTGCGGTAACGAGCGGTTAGAGCGAGACCGAAACTGATAATCAAAATGAAAGCTGCCATGAAAGGCCAAACGTACGGCAGGGACGTCAGCAATACCCAAAAGCCGGTGCCCAACAACAGGGCCACTGCTTCCGAGTTTTTGCCGAACGCCACGTACTTCCTTTGCAGCCATTTTCCGGTCGCCGCGTACAAGATAACCCTACCAAACAAACTCGCCACCAGCCAAAGCAACAGCGCCAACAATCCGATGAGCACCTGGACCGGCTCCGGCATGATCAGCAAACAGATAAACACGCCCACGAAGAGCACCACCGCGCCAATCAAACCGATCGCCGCCACACGTATGCTGTTCAACTGCAAGCGGGCCACGCCGCGACTGATCGTGCCCGGCATCACCGACGTGAATGCCAGCGAGACAACGAACCAAAAGAGCACGACGAGAAACCGTGTTCCGAGATATGTCGGAGTCCAATGCGGGCTAAACAGCCCGGTTGGATTGCGCATCATGTCGCGGAGTTCCTGTTGGTAACCGGCGTACATGATGGTCATGCTCTGGGGATTTCGCTTGGCCGAAAGATCGCCGGCGCTGTAAGTGCCGCCGAGAACGATCACGTCGCCGCCAATGCTTGACCCGGGCAGTTGAATCACTGACCCGCCTATCGTCGCGACATCGCCTTCGACCACGCCTTCCACGATCACGTCGCCGCCTAGCGAAATCGCACCCTGTTTTACGGTGCCGGTGATGCGGACCGAGTTGCCCAATCCAAAGACGGTGCTGTCGGTGGTCCCATTAACAAGGACCACGTTTTCGGTGTTCGAATCCTGCGCGTAAACCGCGGTCATCAACAACAACACGCACGCTACAGGCGCAAGGAGTTTCCTGAAGGAGAATTGAAGGTTTACGAATTTGGGAGCTGATTGGAGAAGAACGATTCCCACGGAGCCCCCTTTATTCGGTTGCACCCGTGCGATGATAGTTTGAGATCAAACGCGAGAGGATGAGAATAGCGGCTGCGAGGACCACCAGCAGCACGCCGAACGAGCCACTTTCAATCACGATCTTGTGGCCCAACACTCTGGAGATCACGACCAGCCCCGCGACGCCGTCGTAAACAGTTTGCGATACGAAACCAGCAACGCTAAACACGCTGGTCACAAACTTACCGATAAGCGCCAGCACTGAATCGCGAGCTGTTGCGCCGAGTAAACCAAATCCAATCAACGCTAAGATTACACAGATTGCGATCGCCTTCCGGTGTTCGGCCCGGCTGCGAACGCCACGCAGATCGCTGGTGGCTCGAACCGCAATCACCTTCGAAAAGTTATCCGGCACCGGAAGCTCGATTTTGTCAGTCATGACCGCGTCGAGTTCGCAAACAAAAAGACGATGCGCTCGCAACTCAAGGCGGCACTCCGCACAATCTTCCACGTGCTGTTCGAATATCGCCGTCGCGACTTCACTCAGTTCGCCGTCGACGTAAGCAGCGATCAAGTTTCTCTGGCAGATCTTTTGTTCGACCCTGGTCATTAAACGCCGGTGATTCCTTTATCGACAAACTGCTGGCGCATCATTTCGCGCGCGCGGAAGAGACGGTTCTTGACGGTGCCGAGTGGGAGGCCGGTGACTTCGACGATCTCTTCGTAACTGAGGTCCTGCGAGTGACGCAGAATGATTAGTTCGCGGTAGTTCGCGGGCAATGCTCGCACCACCGCTTCGATCTCGCCGCGTCGTTCTCTTTGTTCGCTTTCCTGTTCGGGGCTCAGGCGGGCGCTTTCGAGTGGCAGGTCAAAACTGTCGCCTTCGGGACCCATGACGAGAGGTTGTTCGCGGGTGGCGGTTCGTCTGAGGTGATCGACGGCCGCGTTGTGGGCGATCTTGTAAATCCAGGTGGAGAACTTGAATTCGGCGCGGTAGCGATGCAGCGAGTTGTAGACCTTGATGAAGATCTCCTGGGTCAGGTCGAGGGCCGACTCGTAATTGCCCACCATCCGGTAAACGTAAGCCGAAATCGGCCGCTGGTAGCGCCGCACGAGCTCTTCGAAACTGCCATCGAAACCATCGACGGCGATGGCGACGAGTTCGCGGTCACTGACAAGACTCAGATCTCGTGAAAAAACGGGGGAAACGGCGGAGGCAGAAGCTTTCATGATACCGGGGTGTTACGTTCCCGTGTCGGGGTTTGTTTCAAAGGATCGTGTATCAGGAACCCACCAACTTTGGTTGGTGGTATTTTCATACTCGACCTACCAGAGATGTAGGTTGCCCCGGAAATACCACCAACTTT
>DATNJO010000693.1:0-2553 GCA_035603895.1 Pyrinomonadaceae bacterium | reverse complement strand
GAACATTGCGAGCGATCTTTCAATAGATTCGCATGTAAGTACAGCGCCGAGATTCTTCGCGTAAGGCTAACAATTGCGATACCGGCCATTCGCACCAGAATGATTTAACTTTATCTGTCCTGATCAAACCTACAGGCTGTATTGAAAGTCTGGTCATTGCCACAACAAACGCATAAAAAGATTTGGATTTAGGAAGAATCTCGACTAGTTTGCGTTTCCGGATTTACACCAGAGAAGGGGCATGGCGAGGCGCGCAAAAGGCTGCCGGCGATAGTAAATGATGAAATCGCGGCCCTCATGCCTCTCGGGTGCGCCTCTTTTTCCACCCGGAGCATGGATGTTTTCTGAAAGCGCAACGGGCGGATCCGCCGGCAGTCGCGACGCTGTTTATTTCAGTTTCATTACAATAACCCCAGTGCGGCAGAGCCGCAACCAAAATGACAGAATCGGTTAGTTGGTGTAAAGGGTGGGCATGATGACAACCCACTCGAGAGCAAAGAACGAGGTAGGCGGCGCGTTCGTGCAGCGGCATCAAGCCGATGTGATCGGGGTGTTGCACGGCTGGGATCGTCTTCGGCTGCAGGGGACGCTGCGCAGCCTGTATTACCAGCCGGTGATGGAAGAGTACCTTTGGCAGAGCGCAGTGTTGTGGAAGGATTTTAAGAGATTCGCAACCGACCTGACCGGTCGTGTTCGTCAAGCGGCGGAGAAGTTGGCCGGGCGGCATCAACGTCCGATGATTTATCTCCCTTCGAGCCGTACGCGCAAAGAGGAAGTGGCCCGCCAGATCCAACAACGCGACCAGGTGGGCAAGGGGCTGATCGCTGTTTTGAGTTGCGTAGAACCATGTCGCACCTGGTTTTTGCGCGGCAATCGAGTGACCCGCAAGCTGGAGATCAAGCTTCAGTGGGGTAAATGCATGCACCTGTATTTTTATTGGATGCATGAGGAGCTTGGCTTTTTGCATCTTCGACTTCAGAGCTGGTTTCCGTTTCTCATTCAAGTGTGTCTGAACGGGAGAGAGTGGCTCGGGCGTCAGATGGACCGAGCCAGGATGAGCTACCGACGAGAGCACAACTGCTATCCGTGGGTTAGAGATATCGGGCGTGCCCAAGCGCTGATGGATCAGCAACATCAAAGCGAGTGGTGTAAGCTTTTGGACCCGTTGGTGAGAAGATGCCATCCTTTGTCTGCTGAGATCAACGCTCCCATCGAGCAGGAGTACTACTGGACGGCAGCCGAGACCGAATACGCTACCGACGTCATGTTTCGGGATCGAGAAGCGCTTAAGCGGATTTATCCCTCGCTGGTGCATCACGCGGTGATGAGTTTTGGCGCCGAGCAGGTGCTTCGATTTTGGGGACGTCCGGGACGGGTCGGGGTTAGCGATGAGGTGATGACCGACCGACGTCGTGGCAGCGATGGGGTGCGGGTTAAGCACTGGGTGAACAAGAACTCGCTTAAGTTCTACGACAAGGGGAGCGTGTTGCGTGTGGAAGCAACGATTAACGAACCCAGAGAGTTTCGCAGCTTTCGTGCTGCGGAGAAGAACCCCCGCAGTCCCAAGCAATGGCGCATCTTGCGCAGAAGCGTGGCCGACTTTTATCGGCGTGCCCAAGTGAGTCGGGCGGCCACCGAGCGGCATCTGACGGCTCTGGCTTCGGTTCATATACAAACCCCGCTTAAGGAACAAGCGGCTCGGGTGTGTCGGCCTGTGAGGCACAAGGGTCAGCGTTACCGAGCGCTCAATCCGTTGGGGGATAGTGATGCTCAACTCATGACCCTCGTCAACCGCGGGGAATTTTCGCTCAAGGGCTTTCGTAACCGCGATATTCGGGCTCATCTTTACCCGGCCAGTGAGGATGGGCGAAAAGAGCGTCAACAAATGGCGGCGGTGGGACGGCGCTTGAGACTGTTGCGAGCCCACGGCCTGATTGCGAAAGTGTCCAAGACCCATCGTTATGTCGTGACGGAAAAAGGACACAACGTATTGACCGCACTGCTGGCCGCACGCCAAGCCAGCACCGAACAACTCACCAAGCTGGCAGCCTAGAAATTTGCGCGAATGGAGAAAATTTAAAAGCATAGTAATACGAAAAGCACGAAGTCAAGAAATCAAAAGTATCAATTTCCGAATCCTCCGTGTCCTTCGTGCTCTTCGTGGTGAACAAAACAACTGAGCGTGACAAATTGTCCACACTAAAGCCCGAAGGACTGATGAAAGAACAGGAGAGATATTCGCATGATTAAACCGAGCGAGCTTACCTGGGATCAGATCGTTCAAGTCGGGTCGGGCACGCCGGGCGGAAACTATTTGCGCTGTTTTTGGTGGCCGGTGGCGCTGGCCGAGGAAGTCAAAGACATTCCTGTGCCGGTGAAAATCCTCGGCGAAGAGCTCGTGCTCTTCCGCGATCTCTCCGGCGAGCTGACGCTATTGGGAGCCTACTGCTCGCACCGCCGGGCTTCGCTCGAATACGGCATTATTCAAACCGAAGGGATTCGCTGCGCCTACCACGGTTGGTGCTATGACCGGCGCGGTCGGGTCGTCGACCG
>DATNJO010000692.1:0-13828 GCA_035603895.1 Pyrinomonadaceae bacterium | reverse complement strand
TCGACGAGATACTTTCAAGCGTCTGACGACGTGACCCTTTCAGCTTCTATTCCGCGCGTTTGCTTGTGTTAGACTACTCCCCCCGAAATGAAATACTGCACCTCCTGCAAAGCAAAATACGATGACAGCGTGAGCTTCTGTTCGATCGACGGGGAAGTACTCGAAGGGGACCCCGCGTCGATTGTCGACACTGTGCTCGACGGTCAGTATCAAATGGAAGCGCTGCTCGGAAAGGGCGGCATGGGAGCTGTCTATCGCGCGCGCCACATCCTGCTCGGCGACCGCGTGGCAATCAAGGTGTTGCCGCCCGAGGTCAGGACAAACGCGGAATGGCTGCGCAGGTTCAGGCGCGAAGGGCAGGCGGCGCGCCGCTTCCGTCATCCCAACGCCGTCACGGTTTACGATCTGCGCACCGCTGCCGACGGCACGATCTACATGGTGATGGAGTATGTCGAAGGACACACTCTCGACCTCGCCATCAAAACGCGCGCCCGGTTCAGCGCCGCCGAAGCTTTTGAGGTTCTCACGCCGATCATGAGCGTGCTCGATACGGCGCACTCGATGGGCGTCGTGCACCGCGATCTCAAACCGGAAAACATCATGATCGGCAACGCGACGGAAAACAGTGCGCCGGTCGTGAAACTACTCGACCTCGGCATCGCGAAGATGCGCGAAATCGCCGGTGACAACGGCGGCAATACTGCGCTCACGATGGCGGGCCAGGTGCTCGGCACTCCTTATTACATGTCGCCGGAGCAGTGGGGCGAACTCGCACGCGACGGGAATCCGGAAATCGATGGCCGCGCGGATATCTACAGTCTTGGCCTCGTGTTCTACGAAATGATCACGGGCCGGCGTCCGTTTGCGGGTAACACGTTGCACGAGTTGCGGCGCGAACACGTTCATACCGCGCCGAAACCGCTGCATGAGGTGGCGCCGGATGTTCCGCGTGGTTTTAGTGGCGCGATCGAACGTGCGACGGCGAAGGATCGTGGCGATCGACAGTCGTCGGCGAATGAATTGGCGAACGAGTTACGCGCGGGATTGACGACGCCGGTTCAGCCGCATGGCGATCAAGCTCCGGCGGGCTTTGCGGAAACCGTCACGATTAAGAAGGATCTCGAAACAAAATCAGACGTCAACGCGGCAACCGTGCTGACGCTCGACAGTGCGCCAACGTCGCCGCCATCTCCGGCAGCCGCGTCGACCGCAGCACCGACCGTTGTTGAGCGAGCGAAGCCGGAACCGACACCGAAACCGGCCGATCCGGGTATGTCCGCGGCCACGGTAGCTGAATCTGGCGCGATGGGTTCGAGCGTCACCGCAGTTCCGTCGGTTCAGCCACCCGTTCGGCCAGCGCCACAGCCGCCTGCACCGGTCGTAGTCGAAAAGAAGAAGAGCGCCGCCGGACTGGTCATTGGCGCGGTGGTGCTGGTGTTGATCGTCGCTGTGGTTGGGGTTGCAAGTTTCCTGCTCTGGAACCGTTCAAGGACGACAACAGTCGTGACTACTCCTGGAACATCGACAGCCCCCGTTGCCGCGCCACGGGAGATTGGCCGTTACTGGCTCGAGTTGGAACCGGCGCGCAAGGGCGAACAGCCGACGCAAATCGCCGCACTGGTGGCGATAGCTTCCGGAACAAAATTCAAGTTTCATTTCACTTTTAGTGAACCCGGGTATCTCTACATTGTCGGCCCAGGCGACAACAATCAGCCGACAGCATTTTTAACGACCAAGCCGATGCCGGCATCAGGAGTTACGAGCAACCAGGTGCCCGGCGGCGGTGACTTCAGCTTTCCGAAAGGCAACACCCTGACGCTGGACACGAAACCCGGAACCGATGTTTTCACGATCATCTTTGCGAAGACGGCCCTGCCGTCTCCCGCGTTTCTGAATGACGCAGTGACCTTCGAACCGTTGTCGGCCGCGCAACAGGCGGAGTTGAAATCGTTTGTTGCAAAGTACGGCGAGAAGCCGCCGGCCACCGAGCTTGACGAGTCGAATCCTCGCGCACCGCTGGTGCGGGTCAAAGTACCGGCCGAACAAACGAGTAATCCAATAGTCTTCGACATCCGTATTCAGCACAATTAGGAGATAGCTATGCGATTGAGAGTTCTTCTTTTTGCGATAGTTTGTGCGTGTGCCGTGGCGATCGGAACCGCCGCTCCCGCGCCACAGGATGAGGGTGACGTGCGCGGCGCGTTTTTGACGTCGCGGCCGAAGGACAAAGCCCCGGCGTCGTCGGGTACGAGCAAACCGACTAGAAGGCGGCCTAAGCCGGTCGTTTCAAACGATCCTGACAAGACGCCCGAGAAGAAACCGAATCGTCCCACCGGACCGGGACCGTCAAACAAACCGTCTGAACCGGTAAGGCCGGTCAACGCCGCGCGCATTGGACTAGGCATGACGTTGTTCACGCGCGATTCCAATGGTTTGGCCATTCGCGTCGATCCAGAACACGTCTTCCGCAAAGGCGATCGCGTGCGTGTGTTGCTCGAAACGAACACGGACGGCTATCTCTACATTTTCAACAAGACGAACGATGGTCCAGTGATCATGATCTATCCCGACAAGGACCTCGACGAAGCCGGCAACTACATTAAGGCTCACATACCGTGGGAAATCCCCTCAGGCGCCGCGGATGAAGAACGATTGCGATGGCTGGTATTTGATGAATATCCGGGCAACGAGCGGCTGTTTTTTGTCCTGACGCGCGAGCCATTGAAGGATGTGCCCATCGAAGACGAACTGATCTCATTCTGTGGCAATGCGAATGGAAATTGTCCGTTGCGTCCGAGCACTGAAGTTTGGGATCTGATCTCGAAACAGATGCAGGAGCCGCTCGCGAAGGACCAGAACGCAAAATATGGCCGGGCGCAAACAGCGCCCGAACAACAAGCAGCAACGCGCGGTCTGGGTCTCGCGAAGGACGATCCGGAACCGTCGTTGATCATGATGGCTTCGTCGAAGAGTCCGATGTTGGTCGCCACGCTCGACCTCGTCCATAAATAACTGTGGATTCCTGGAAAGGATTGAAGATGAGTTTTAGAAGTGTGAAATCGATTGGCGTCGTGTTGTCGACTGCGTTGTTGCTTGCGCCGGTTACCTCACTGGTGAGCGCGAGCACCGCGGCGGCTTACGTGCAGCAGACGGATTCAGCCGGTGCTGCGTTACGCGAAGGAAGAAAATTGCTCAAGCGCGGCCGCGCGGATCAGGCGTTGGTCCAACTGCGCAACGCACTCAACCTCTACACAGCCGCGAAGAACAGTAGTGGCATGGCAGCAACACACAACGAACTCGGCGACCTGTACCTGCGCCAGGGACAATACCCTGTCGCGCTCGAGAATTATCAAAAGGCACTCGACGGGTTTCTGAATTTCGAGAAGAAAGATGTGGTTGGCGCGGCTGTTGGTTTAGGCGACGACAAGTTCAACGCAAACCTGATGCTGGCAAAGATTGGCGACGTGAACTTCCGTCTCGGCAAAGATGCTGAAGCGCGTTCGGCATACGGCCGGATGGTGGTGCAGAAGCCCGAAGGCGCGGCGCAGAAAGTCGGGCGAAGATTTGGTGGTTTGGGTGCGATTACGAGTGGAATCCAAACCGGGCGCGTGAGTGTTGCAGCTCCAACAGCGAGCATGACCACTTTGCTGGAGGCTAAAAAAGAACTCGACCAGTATCGGGTTTCGATTGTTTATTCGAGTTACGAGCTCGGCATGGGCCGGCTCGATTATGCGAACGGCGATTTCGAATCAGCGCGCAAACATTTTGAGAATGCTTTGGAAGCTGCGGGAAGTAGTTTGGCGGCGATCGCGAGTCTCGGACAGGTTCGCCGTTTTCGGGCGGCTTCGCGAACGAGTCTTGGCGACGTAGCGTTGCGAACGGGCAAGTTCAAAGACGCGACGAAGTTTTACAACGACGCGAAGAAGGGCGCACAGGACGACAAACGCCTCGATCTCATGTGGCCGGCGCAACGCGGTTTGGGACGCAGTTTGTGGTTGCAGGCGATGCAGGAGAAAGATCAGAAGAAGTCGATGTCGTTGCGCGAACAGGGGCTCGCAAATTATCGCGAGTCACTCGCGACGATCGAGACTCTGCGGCAGGGAAGTCTCCGCGCCGATGAATCGCGCACCACGTTCCTTGCGACGACGAAAGATGTTTTCGACGAAGCTGCCAGCGCGAATGCCGCGATGGCTTTGTTGACTGCCGGTTCCGCGGGCGCGCCGCTCAGCGGGAAAGCGTTGGAGTATGCGAGCGAGGCTTTTCGCATCAACGAACAGGCACGCGCCCGTTCACTGCTCGATCTTTTAAGCGAAACGAACGCGGCGATTACCGAAGGTGTTCCGGCCGAGTTGTTGAAACGCAAGCAGGATAACCTCGATCGGCAGCAGGACATTGCCGACGTTCTGACCGGTATCAACGTTTCTACTGAAGAGTTGAAGAGTAAGCCGGCGGAACTCGACGCGGAGCTCGAAAAACTGCAAACCGAGTACGAGGAGATTGAAAACCAGATTCGCACGGCCAGTCCGCGATACGCATCGCTCACCAGCAACAAGCCGATGACGCTCGCCGAAGTGCAGCAGAACGTGCTTGACGATCAGACGGTGCTGGTTGAATACGCACTGCAAGCTGACGATTCGTACTTGTTCGCAGTCAGCAAAAGTGCCGTGAGTTTGTACAAACTGCCAGGCCGAGGCACGGTCGATAGGTTGGCCACGGATCTTCGCGCGCAACTGATTCCTTCTAAATTACAGCGCCGTATCGTCGGCATTGACGTCGCGGAAGCCAATCGCGGTTTGGGCATCGCGTCGTCCGCTCCAGCGGACACGGCAGCTTTTGTTGCGGCCTCGAACGCGCTTTACAAAGTCGTGATCGAGCCGGCTGCCGCCATGATCGGCGAGAAACGTTTGTTGGTTGTGGCCGACGGCGCGCTCAATTACGTTCCGTTTGAAACGTTATTGAAAACCGCCGACGCCGGCGACTTTGCTTCACTTGGTTACCTTGTTAAGTCAAACGAGATCGTTTACGCACCTTCAGCCTCGGTCGTCGGCGCGATCAAACAGCAGCGCGCAAAGACGACCAGCCGCGCTTTGCTGGTGATTGCCGATCCAGTCTTCAATTCAAACGACGCCCGCGCGAAGAAGGGAGCTGCCGCTGCGACTACCGACGCAGACGTCCGTGGCCTCGGCATTCAGAGCGCGCTTGCCGACGTTGACGGAAATGCACCCGCGTCGAACACCGCAATGGAAGGACTCCCGCTGGCCCGCCTCAACGGCACGCGCGTGGAAGCCGATCAAATCGCCAAGCTGGCCAAGACGTCGGGCGGACAAGCCGACGTTTGGCTGGATCTCGATGCGAGCGAAGAGAATCTCGGAACGCGCGACATCAGCAAGTATCGGATCATTCACGTAGCCACACACGGCTTGCTGAACGCCGAGCGCCCGCAGTTCACTGGCGTGGTCTTGTCACTCGTAGGCAACAAGACCCGAGACGGTTTTGTTCGCACTGACGAAGTCTTTAATCTGCGCCTGGGTTCTCCTCTCGTAATGCTTTCGGCCTGCGAGACCGGACTCGGCAAAGAGAAGCGCGGTGAAGGCGTAATGGGCCTGACGCGCGCCTTCATGTATGCCGGTGCGCCGACCGTCGGCGTAAGTCTTTGGTCAGTGGCGGACAAGTCGACCGCCGACCTGATGACAGACTTTTACCAACGGCTGCTGAGCGCTTCCGCAGGCACCTCCTCTGGCGCGTTGCGTGGCGCGCAGCTAGCCATGATCTCCGGCAAGAAATACAGTGCGCCGTTTTACTGGGCGCCGTTTGTTCTCGTCGGCGACTGGAACTGAACTCAGTTGTTCATCTCCAACATCAGGGCTGCGCTATCCCGCAGCCCTTTTTCTTTTTCTAACGCCATACAAACCGCTCAAACCAGTTAGCAGCAGAATCGCGCTCACTGGTTCGGGAACATTAGTCACTTTAGTTCCTTCAACCACAAAGTTGTCGATCCGGTTAGTGCCTGTCGCGGAACTCGCCCCATTGAAGACGATGCGAAAGGCCGCGTTCGGGTTATTGTTCAGTGCAGCGATGCTCACGAGCGAGAACACGAGGGGCACCGACCCGAACGCGCTCGCGGGCGTGTACGGTGGACCAAAGTCAACGAAATTGATTCCATCGAGACTGTATTGAAACTGGTTGCTGTTGAAACCGGTGCTGGTTCCCTGAGTCGCAAAACTCACGACGATATTCGAGAAACCGAGTGTGCTGACGTTGAAGGTAATATGCCGGCCGTTGTTCGCGGTTCCGGTGCCGCCCTGAAGCGAAAGCGCTTGTCCGGCAACGTTGCCCAATCTCGCGTTGTTTGTGGTGCCTGCGGCAAACAACAGGTTGGCGGGGTTGAAATTGCTGACCAGTGTTCCGCTGCCATGATCCACGGTCAGATTCGAATCGTTGAAATTCCAGACGGCTAACTCATCCGCGAAAGCCGCCGGCGCAGCAGCGGTCAGCAGCAGCCCGAGGCAGATGAGATTGAAAAGCACGCGTCGAGTGAGACGACGGTTTGGCGTAATGAACATACACGTTCTCCTTTGATGAGGTTTTAGACATAGTTCGACCTGCATGGAGAAAGCGGAGAATCTTGTAGAGATTCGTGAGGCTTGTAAGTAGTCGCCCAGCTTTGAGGTAGCCAAGCTTTCTCGGTAGCTCAGGCACAATAAGAGGAAAGTTTTCGATCGTCAATAGAAAAGTGATTTGTGTTTGACAGGATCGCTATTCCTGTGAGGTTATTTTCATGGTGGAGGTTATGGTATGGGAAAGAGCTTCTTTAGAATCGACAATCGGGAAACGCTTGATAAGCTGATCACGGATTCCAAAAACAAGCCGGTCTTGATTTTCAAACACAGCAACGCGTGCGGCATCAGTTCCGCTGCTTACCGCGAGATGGAAAAACTCGAGAACCAGGTAAACCTGCTCGAGGTGCAGAGCGCCCGAGATGTTTCGCGCGAGCTGGCCGACTTAACGGGCATTCGTCACGAGACGCCGCAGGTGATTGTCTTGAAAGATGGCAAGGCAGTCTGGAACGCTTCTCACTTCGATGTGAAAGCGGGCGCGGTGCGCGAAGCGTTAGAGTCACATGCTTAGACGTTTTGAGTTCAGCCTTTAGGCTGTCCTTTGGTAGGCAAGCTAAGCTTGAACTCAAAACTCAGGCGTTCAAACAATAGAATTGACTTCCACTCAACACCTGCGATACAAAGCTTTTAGCTTCATCGTGCCTTTCCGGCACTAATCCCGGGCCTCGCATTTTAGTAGTTCAATCGCTTAATAAGCGCCTGTTTTGCCCCATTGTGGGGCGAAGTTCCTGAGCGCAAGGATGCCTCAATGCACATATTGAAACTGTTCCCCCGCTTTGTTCTCGTTCTTCTGTTAACTGCTACAGTCGTCGTTGCACAAGACGATCCTTCGGCAACACCTACACCGGCTCCGCAAGATGACTCGACTCAGTCTGCACAGCCCAAGGCTACACCAACACCGTCAGCAGCAGCGGCGGCGTCGCCGTCAGCATCACCCGTGGTCACCAAAATCATTCCGAGAGTTACTCAGATGCTCGGCCATCTGGAACTCGACGACATTCTCGAAGTCCGCATTGAGAACCTGGAGGCGTGGGCCGCGGCCAATGAGAACAACGATCCCACGAAGCTTGTTCCCTACATCAACGGCCGAGCGATAAGAGGCAACTACCCTGACGAGCTCCATGTAGACCGCGGCCGGTTGATTTTTCACCTGCAAATCACTCCCGAGAACAGAGAAACGTGGATCGATCTGCTGGGCGCACCGAGCGGAGTAAAACGTCCGGTCACGTTAAGCGTCGGATTGGAAAATGGCTCCGCGTTCGACAGCGTGCATGAAAGGGAGAACCCGCTTCCGCTTACCGTCATCTCGCCGGTCTATGGAATCGTGGCCGCGATCATAATTCTGTTTACTGGCACTCTGTTATTGTGGCTGGTGCGCAAGTCCAACATTATTCGTGACCCTGGCCCACCTCCGATCAGTGGAAAGAAGCGTCCTTACAACCTGGGACGCGCGCAAATGGCTTTCTGGTTTTTCCTGATCTATGCCTCGTACACGACCATCTGGCTAATCACCGGCGCACTGGACACGATTACCTCCTCGTTGTTGGCGCTAATGGGAATCAGCGCCGGCACCGCACTGGGCGAAGCGTTGATTGACAACGGTAAAGACGAGGCTAAAACCAACCAGTCGCAGGATCTCAGAGCGCAAAAAGCGGCGGTGGAACAAGCTGTCACTGACGTTCAAACGCAAGTCGATGCGCTGAATGCCTCAGGCGCAGCGACAGTAACAGACCAGGCAAACCGTGACGCTATGACTCGCCAGTTGGTTGAGGGCCGAACGCGACTGAGCCAGATCGATCAACAGCTAATGACCATGGCTGCCGACGCGCCGCCAACGGTCTCGCAGGGATTTCTGCGCGATATCCTCTCCGACGGCAGCGGTTACAGTTTCCATCGCTTCCAGATTTTCGCCTGGACGATAATACTCGGGATTATTTTCGTCTCCTCGGTTTACAATAGCCTTGCTATGCCCGAGTTCAGTCCGACGTTGTTGGGTTTAATGGGACTGAGCGCGGGCACGTATATCGGATTCAAGTTTCCGGAGAATAAGTAACGTCAAACATGGAAGTTCGTGGAGCGCAGATCGAGCCGCGCGAGATCAAGCAGGAAGACGATTTCACCGTGACTATTTTGTGGGGCGACGACCGGCGTTGTCGTTACCGCGCGGCTGAGCTGCGGCGCTTGTGTCCCTGTGCGCAGTGTGTAAACGAGTGGACGGGTGAACGGGTGTTGAAGGCTGAGAGTATTTCTGAGAATATTGAAATCCGCGATCTCAGTGTGGTTGGACGTTATGCGCTGAATTTTCGCTGGAGCGACGGACACGAGACAGGAATCTATAGTTTTCGGTACCTGCGCGAGCTTTGCGAAGGTCAAGCCGCGGGACCTGAGTAAGGGGTTATGAACGAGCGCGATTTTTTTAACGAGAAGGAAGAAGTAAAGAAGGCGACCTATAGTTGTCCTCACTGCCGCGAACGATCTGAATACGATGTCCGCTGGTTGAAGCGAACCAAGAAGGCGCAACTGCCTCGCGGAGCTAACGAGCAGGATCGGGCGCGGTTTCAGAAGTCGCGCGACTATTTGGTCAGGATTGACGATATGTTGGCGTGCCGGAACGTTCGCTGCCGCCGCCGGTTTGAAATTCCCAGCTCGCAGTCGGTGGTCTTCATCTGAAGAAAAACCCGACACTCGTCGGACGGATCTCTCGATAGTTCACTGCTGATCGCAGAAAAACCACGGAAAATGTTGGCTTGGCTCTTGCACTGGCCTCATCAGGCAGGTCCAGCCAACGACTATGATTGAAACTCAACAATTTCCCGGCGCGAATAAGTCAAACAACTCCTTCCTGACCCCCTTCGAGCGACGGCTCGCTCCGGTCGTGTTACCCCGAATTCCGGCGTGGCTGGAGACGTATCACCTGACGATGCTGACGCTCGTCTGGTCGAGTTTCATTCTGCTGTTTTCTTACTGGGCGGCGAAAGATCTGCGCTGGTTGTGGGGCGTGTCAGCCATGGTCTTTTTGCAATACGTGACCGACCATTACGACGGAAAGATCGGGAAGTATCGAGGAACAGGGCTCGTCCGCTGGGGCTATTACATGGATCACTTCCTCGATTACGTTTTCCTTTGCTCGATAATCATCGGCTACTCGTTCATTCTTCCCGAACGGTCGCGGTACCAGGTTTTGATCATGCTGGCGATCTTTTCCGGTTATGAAGTGAGTACGTTTCTGGCGTTTGCCGCTACGGATCGGCTGAAGATCAGCTATCTGAAGTTTGGGCCAACCGAATTCCGGCTTGCGGTCATCATAATCAACGCTCTCCTGGTTCAGTACGGAACCCGGCAGATGGTCAACGGACTCAAGTACGTGAACATCGGCGCCGGCATTGGTCTCGTCCTGATGATTTACAAGACTCACAAGACCATCTGGGCATTGGATATGAAGCAAAAGAACACATTGAACGGAGAAGAGTCCGCTTTCCTGTCTCGGTAAATGCCAGCGTGTCCAGGTTGTGTGTACGGTTTACGACCGGAATAAGCTGCGGGGCCAGCCACTCTCGTTAAGAAATCGAAAGGCAAATGACCCTTTTTTAGTTGCGCTTGCGCGTTAGCGGATGTGGCCTCTTCTTTGCAAGTATCACGGCGTCAATCGTTCTTGGTTTAGAAATTCGGGAACTGTGTGACGAGAAATTCGTTGGATACGAGTAGATTCAACGCAAACTCGATAAATTAGCAATGTCAGAGAAGAAACAAATTCGAATAATCAAGAAGGGCGAAAAGATCCGCCCGGTCGTCAAGGCAAAAACAAACACCGCCCGCGAAACGGCGCGCGATATGGTTGGGACTGTGACCAATTGGGTTACCGAATTCCAGAAGCGCCGCCGCGAAGAAACCACAAACGCGTTAAGAATTCTCTCCAAAACGCCGAGTGGTAGCGAAGCCTAATCCCGCGTTCCGGCACACTTTGTAAGTCTTTTAAGACCCGGCAGATCTTCGCAGATCCTCTTGGGATAGGTGTGTTTGTTGACACCGTTTCGCGGCGGCGCTAGCATCACGCAGTTCCGCGAAAATCTGAGTGGAGGCTGGATATGGCGAGACGAAGTTCTCCACCGAAGACGAAGACACAGGCGCGGCCTGTGTTTGACAGCATTCGCAAGCCCGTCGCACCGCCGGGGCATCCTCTGTCGCATGCAAAGCCGGATGAAGTCGCGCGGCCTGCGCAGCGCAAAGCGAAGCACAAGCGGCGTCCGGACACAACTGAGGACGAAGGGTCCTGAGTGGGGCATTTGGTTCACGGGTGTTGCCTTTTGGGAACAGTAGGTGTCCACACCAATCACCACAACAACAGACAGATTCATTTCCTGCGCACGGGAGTTTCTCGTCGAGGAATACCTGCCGAAGATTGAGCGCTGCCTCGAGCGGTTGACTGACGAACAGATCTGGTGGCGTCCGAACGAGGAGTCAAACAGTATTGGCAATCTCGTGTTGCACTTGTGTGGAAACGCGCGGCAGTGGATTGTTGCGGGTGTTGGCGGTGCGGCGGATGGACGCGATCGCGACGCGGAGTTTGCGCAACGAGAGTCGATCGCGCGCGGCGAACTGCTCGCGCTGCTTCGTAGCACGTTAACGGACATCGAATCGGTTCTTAAAAATCTCCGCCCCGAAACGCTTCTCGAACGGCGCACGATCCAAGGCTCGGACGTCGACGCCCTCGAAGCAATCTTTCACGTCACCGAACACTTCTCGATGCACACCGGCCAGATCATCATGCTGACCAAAATGCTGACCTCCTCCGATCTGCGCTTCTACGGTTTTGAAGACGGCGCACCTGTCCACCGGTGGCATTCTGGTTCGTCCAGTTCGCCTTAGCGGTCAAGTTTTGTACGCAGCCACTCTTTTAGCATACGCTCCATCATTTCGTTCGCCTGAAACAACTGCATCGGAGTTGGTGGCGGTTGGGTGCTTTCTTTCCCGTGTCGAGCATCGTCCCCTGTAGCTGTCACGCTATTCGATGTTCGTTTGAATAGATCGATTCTCTTTGACGTGGCCCAACCCCGACTAATAATTTGCGTTTTTCCGCCAACGTCGGCCTCGATGATTTCGTAGATGATGTACAGGTTCGACCAACTGTGCTCACGAGATCCGTAGATACGCAAAGCCTTTTCGACTCTCGAGTCTTTCCGAGCAATCTCAAGAAAACCTTCCAGCGCGTACTTCTGCGTTGCTGATTTTGGTACACCGTCAGGTCCAATGATCGTCAAATTGCCGCTCATTCGCGACCGGCCACGAATAGCTGCCGGGAATAAAAACTGTGTCCGCGTGCCATTATCTTCATTGCGGGCAACACCAATGACTTCCACATTCTCCCAATTTTGTATTTCAAGTTGGGCAATGCCATTAATGATTCTCAACGTGTCTCTTGCATGAGTAAGTACATCTCGCGCTTCAATGAAAGAGTTGAAATCGGATCCTGTTAAATAAAAGCGACCGTCTTCTTCCAGGACTTGTATATCTGGTAATGATTTGATTCTAATCAACTCTTGAAGGTCGAATCTCTCGCCGCCGAGTTCGATCATCCAGTTGGCCATAGTAAGAGCACCTCACATTATCGGATCACGTATATAAAGATCGTCCAGCATAGATTTAAGCTCAGTTTTGGGCGAGTCATTAGTATCACTTGTAAGAGAATTGCCGGATATCGATCCGAGGAAAGGAAAAAGGCGACCCGGGTTAGCCGGAGTCGCCTTTTAGTTAGCGTTGATTCAAATTCAGTGTCGACCGGTTCTGCGGGGGCGGCGGGCTTGGGGATTTGAAGCGTTCTGTTCCAGCGCCGTGAGGCGGCGTTCCATCGCCTGATTCGCTGATTCCAGTTGGGCCACTTGCAACCGAAGCTGTTCGACTTCGTTCTGCTTCTCTTGAAGCTGAATGGTCCGTTCGTCGAGCGCTTTGATCGCCGCCAGGCTCACGCCGGTGAGATCCTGAATGCCGATTGCCTTGTCGCTCGTTCCGAGTTTGAAGGCGTCGAAGAAATCTTCGGCCATCGGTCCCATGTGACGCACCTGGTTTTCTTCCGCGATGTAATTCCACGTGCTGACCGGAACTTTGCGCAACCGCGACAGAATATCGTTACCATCAACTAACATGAAGTTCTGTTTCGTCGTTCTGCTGGACGTGCAGTTGAAGACGCCGGAGTTTGCGGGCAAGTTACAACCAGTTGTTCCTCCGAGATTCGTGCGGAAGCGGAAACCACCTGTGGCGCGCGCGGCGAATTCATTGTTTGCCGTGTTACGGAATGTATCAGCAGAACTCGTGGCTGAACCGTCGGACCAAACGAAGGTACCAGTGAATCCGTTGTTCGACGCAAACTTGCCAAACGCCATCGTGTGATCCTGATCGGCAATCACGTTGTAGCCGATGGCGACAGCCGCGAGGCCGCGAAGATTAAAACTGTCCGGATCGCACTTGCCGTTGATCAATGGACCACCGGATTTGGCGTTGTTACCAAGCGCGACGCCATACGTGTCGCACACTCGATTACCAGCACCTGCCGAGAAACCAGCCGCGCCCTTCACCTGATTGCCGCTACCGAAAACGATACTGCTGGTGCTTTCAGCCTGGTTCGTGTCGCCGAATGCGAGAGCATAGAGACCAACTGCCGTCGAATTGCTGCCACCGGCCCATGAGAAGAAACCGACGTTGGCGTCGTCCCACTCGTTGTCCGCGTAGCCCGATCTGAAGGCGCCTTTATATGAGTCCCAACTCGTGCGGTAACCCTTTCCCTGCATCGGGCTCACGCCGATGCCGAGATTGCCAGTCGCCACAAAGCTGCCGTTCTGAAAGATCTTGAAATCGGCCGGCGTGTGTCCACCAGGACCACTACAGCAGGTGCTGCCGCCCCGAAGCCACATCATCGGAGCCGTTCCGTTCGCATCTCCAACAGAGAGTTGGAATCCACTTGGGGCAAACCGGATTGCATTTGCATCGAAATACTGTTTGTTGACTGCGTCGGTAGCGCTGATGGGGTTTCCAACGTTAACGATCGAGACACCGTTTGCAGACAATCCGTTAACAAATGTGTTTTGGCCAGTCCATGCGTTTTGGCCACTGAGGCGAGCGAAGTTCGGAGAGACGCGGGCGTCGCTGATTACTCCGACCGTTGCCGGATCGTTGATCGCGCCGATAATGCTCGTACCTGACGGTGTTGACGATCCACC
>DATNJO010000691.1:0-4522 GCA_035603895.1 Pyrinomonadaceae bacterium | reverse complement strand
CGCCGGTCAACGCCGCGGCCAGCTTTTCGCGCACGAGTTCGCGATCGCCTTCGTAAACCATGTCGAGCAACGGCCGGCCGATAAATTCGTGCCGTTGAAAACCGAGACCCTGCAGTGTCGCCGTGTTACACCACTTGAAATTCCCGTCGGGGTCAACCGCGTAAATCGATTCACGAGCACTCTCGAGAATGTTGTTCAGCAACGACTGGTGTTCGCGAGCCACTGCCTCGACCTTGCGCAACTCGGAAAGATCGCGCGCCGTGCAGACCACAGCCAGCGCCTTACTGGCTTCATCAAGCACCGGCTCGACCGACACCAGCAAAGGGCGATTCAAACGCTCGGGTGTGATCTCAATTGTGACGCTGCGGCCAGTTTCGATCGCCTTTTCAACCACGCACGCCTCGACTTCTTCACTCGTACGCAAGATGTCGCAACACTTCCGGCCAAGCAGCAAGCGCGGATGAACGGCTTCCATTGCGGCGCCGGCACGATTCACACGCTTCAGCTCACCGGCGCGATCGAAAATGAAAATGCCGTCAGACATCGCGTCAAACGTCGTCTCCCACTCCGTCTTGCCGCGCGCGACCATTTCAAACAACTCGGCCTGCCCGATACCGATCGAAAGTCTTTCCGCGACTGCCTCAACCAGCATCTCCTCATCTTCGGTCCAACGACGTATCCGGTCCGTTTGGTGAATGCTTAACACGCCGCGAAACTGTCCCTTGACGATCAGCGGATAATTGATTTGCGAACGAATGTCGAGTTTTTCCGCGTATGTGCGAACGTATTCACGCAACACAAACGACTCGTCTTCGAAGTTCAACGTATCGTCGATGATCAGCGGCGCGCTCGAAGTCGACAGCCGCCGCCCAATCGGATGATCGTCGCCGATCGGCATCGGCCGGATGCTGTTCACGTCTGCCCCGAGATACTCATGCTCCAACGGCGAGCCTATCTCTTCGCTAACGGAGAGGAAAACATGAACTCGCGACGCCGCAAGTGCGCGGCCCAGTTCGCGAGTGGCCGTGCTGATCACTTCCGGCATTCGCAACGATGCGCGAATCGCGGTCGTCAAACGATTCACCAACGCCTCGCGAATGGAAGTGCTCTCGGCCTTCTGATAAAGCTCGGCCTGGCGAATGGCGATTCCCGTCTGATCTGCCACGGCTTTGGCCATCGCGATGTCTGCTTCGGTCCACTCCCGGAGGTGCTTCGTGGTCGATAACGCAAAAGCAGCCGGAACATCGTCGCCGACTCTGATCGCCACGTACATGATCGATTTCACGTCCGCTTTTGAAAGGATGTTGCGGTAGAGATCGGCGATCCTTTGATCGTTAGCGGCATCGGTGAAAGGCAATACGCCCGTTTCATCGAGGGCTTTAATCAGCGCCTGGAGATGGGATAAAGCAAAGTCTGACGCCGCAGGCTGCACGCCTTCCGAGTGATACTCGGCGACGTTCATCGCGCACCTTCCACGGTCGTCGCGCATAAACAACGAACAACGATCCACCGCGAGGTACGAACCAAGCTCACGCACCGCAGTCTTGTAAATTTCGTGACTATCGAGCGAACAACGGATCGCCTGCGAGATGCGGTGAATCATGCCCTCGCGTTGTGCCTGTTGGGCTAACGCTTCTTCCGCGCGCCGGCGTTCCGTGATGTCGACGCCTACGCCGGCGACATACTTGTTACCCGAAGCATCGTCAGTGGGAAACTTGAAGACCAGCCAGTGATGCGGCGTGCCGTCTTCGGTCGGAATAGTTTCGACAATCTGTTCCGGCTGACCGCTGTTGAGAATCTTGAGATCGTGTTCGTGAGTTTGAGCGGCAGTTGCGGGCGGCAGCCAATCGAAACTCATGCGGCCTTTGAGAAAGTTGAGATCCTGGCCAAATAACCGTTCGAAAGGCTTGTTGACGTAAACGTATCGTCCCGTGTGGTCTTTCATGAAAGCCACGGCGGGACTGTTGTCCATAAAACTGTTGAAGAACGCCTGCGTCTCGCGCAATGCTTCTTCTGAATACTTTCGTTCCGTGAGATCGCGCGCGATGCCCTGTACGCCTACCGGTTTTCCATCGCGAAAGATCAGCCGCGTACTGACTTCCAACCGCACACGGCGCCCTTTTTTCGAGATAATGTCGATCTCGTAGACAGTGGAAACGTGCTCGGCGGCTTTGTGCGCGATCATCTCGCGTGCGAGGTCGAGAAACTCGGGCGCGATCACGTCGGCGACGTTCATCCGCATCGTTTCTTCGCGCGAGTAGCCGGTGATTCGTTCGCCGCTGCGATTCAGCGAGGTGAAGTTGCCTTGAAGATCGTGGGTGTAGATGATGTCGTTAGCGTTTTCGAAGAGTTCGCGATAACGCGCCTCACTCTCACGAATCGCCTGGCCGATGCGATGACGTTCGACCAGCCGCGCGACCTTAACGAACAGTTCTTCGTTTTTGAACGGAAGATCGAGATAGTCGTCCGCGCCGGCGTAGAGACCTTCCATTCCCGCGTCGTCCGACTTGCGAATACCGCTGATCAGCAGCACGGGAACGTGAGCCGTTCGCGGATCTTCCTTGAGACGCCGGCAAAGCTCCAGTCCGCCAACCACCGGCATCACGACGTCGCTGACCACCACATCCGGACCGAATGAATGGGCCAGATCGAGACCTTCCGCACCGTCGGCACCACCGGCGACCTGGTAACCTTCGAGTTCGAGGAGTTCAACCAGAAGATCGAGAATCCTCCGGTCGTCGTCGACGATCAGTACTCGGCCTCGGTCTGAGGTGCTGGTGGTCATTTATGTTCGTTTGTCCGAACGACTTAGAGAAATACCTCGGGAGGACCAGTTGGAGTGCGGGAGTTCTGGCGCCAGAACAGACACGCTGGCGGGGAGGAGTATAACAGCTTTAACGAAACCTTGTCACTGCGTTGATTCTACGGGACAAAGCGGCGCGGAACCGGCTTTTTCTGCGCTTGACACTCAGAACTTACCAAATGTATGGTCTCGCGCGTTGCCTCACTATGCACACTAACTCCCCCGACGCGCCCAACATCCATCGCCGCCGGCTTTTCTCGTTTTTTGTTACGTGTCTTTTCATCGCTTCTCTGGCCCCAAGCTTTCAATCCAGCGAGCAGCCCAGGAAACCACCAGTTAAATCCGCTTACGACTGTGCCGGAAAGATTCGTTATTCTCCCATTGAAGGGCATTGGCGTATCGAACAAGCTATTGACGACGCACTGAAGTTGCTTGAAAAGTGTGAGTCGTGCCGGCGAATGTTCAGCAGCGATCCACAGTATGCAATCGACCTGCTGAAGCGAATGAGGCAGGACAAGGTCATCATCGTCAGTGAAGCGGCACCCGTGCTTTTCAAGCTCAGCCGAGACGGTAAGCGGCTAAAAGTTTATGAATCGCAAACACTTGGTGAGGCAGGCGCGGTAACGCAGGACGTGGCCGATCCCAAGCTTAAGTCTCCATCCGGGCCGATGGTGTATCCCTGCATCTACATCAACCCAAACGAATTCATTGCCACGGATAAACCACCGGTAAACTCCGCTCTCTACGGTCTTCCTCCTCGTACTCAGCGCGCGGTCGGTATCCTGCATGAGCTGGCCCATGTTGCACGCGTGATCGCGGACGACGGCCAGGAGACAGAAGCATTGCGCGATATTAGTGTAGCCAGCACCAATTGTGTAAGACGTAACTGCGTTACATGTGAGGTCTTCGAATGTCCGGGCGCTCCCAAGCCTCCCGCTACGCGGCCCAAACAAAAACCTAAAAGTAATGTAGTGAAGGACGCGGGAAGGGCTCGTTTAAGCTCTCCTGGATGAACTCCGGAAGTCCCGTGATGTAGCCGCTGTTTCGATACTTATAAAGACTGATTAATTTATACATCCAATCTGGTGTCAGGTGCTCAAACCGCCGATCCAAACCTGCCAACGCGATAGCTCGCGCTAACACATCGATGAGGAAATCAGTGACGTGATACACCCGGAGGCGGAGTGGTTTCGCCTCAATGCTCATCCGTTGTTGAGGCGTTCTGAAACGCGACTCAAATTCAGCGATCAAAGGCTTAAATTCAGCGCCGATAATCGCATCCGCGACGCGAGCATACATTCGCGGATCGTTTTTGACGGTCTTTAGCTCGGAAAACTTAGCAAAATAGACTCTCGCCGCACCCTCATCAGCCGTCAGATAGAAAACACCGAGCGAGATATAGAGCAGGCCGAACGTGGCTTCGCGGTCGATGATGCTCGTGTCGTTCTCCAGGAGCACCACGGCTTTTTTCGCATATTCGGCGGCGTCGGCCTGGTACGACTTGTTGCCGTTAACGAACCCAAACACGCCGGCTTGGACCAGTGTAAAGAGGGTGACGAAATCATTTGGGTCAGATTTGAGCATTTCCTTGCCAAACCTGAACGCTTCATCAAAATTGTTTTCCTCCACCAGCCGCTTAACGTGCACTCGCTTCGCTTCTCTTTCGAAGTGGCGTGTGAACTTCTTCAAGAAATCAGCTTGCCCACTCTCATCGGAGGT
>DATNJO010000690.1:0-13949 GCA_035603895.1 Pyrinomonadaceae bacterium | reverse complement strand
GCCAGGTGATCATGATGGTGCGTTGAAATGCTAAAGGCACTCGCTCTTCCACTTGCGCTCGTTGCGGCCTTTGCGTGGCATCAACAAGAACTCCAGTCCGTTTACGACCAACAAAAGGACCTCACGACTATTCGTTTACCCTCGACGAAACTATCCGGCCCGAAAGATCGCTATCACAGCCTTTCCTTCTCAATCGATTATTCCTATCCGGGCAAGACGCCATCGCTTCCTGAGCGCGTGAACTTCGAACTTGTATCCGTGGTGAAAGCTCAGCGCTTGAACCCCGATCTTTACGTCGTATTTGTAGCGGATGGAAAACCGATTCACTTCAGTTCGAACCGCTCGGCGATTCGCAATCCGGTGCGAGGGAAGCCGTGGATTGGCGAGAAGATGGTGTTTTTGATTCCGCGTGAAGATTTTATGAAGTTAGCGGCGGCGGAGAAACTGGCGATCAGGTTGGGTGGCGTGACGTTTGAGTTCAGCGAGGAGTCCCGCGATGTCGTACGGACTTTAGCCGAAGGGATCAAGCGTTAGGCGTCTGTGTCGTCAGGTCTTAATTGATTAAGGATCTCGGCGAACTTTTCAATGTCGCCTTTGGTTCTTTCCATTGAACGACGGCTGTCGAGATACGCGGTCCAGGTTGGAGTTTGGGTCAGCGCTTTGGTGGTGTCTTCGTCGAGCACCTGGGCCATGAGCGCGATCAGATCGCTCACGATGCGCGTGTGCTCGACGAGGTTTTCGATAATTGAATAGGCGAGTTGCGCCTGGTCGAAATCCAAATCCCCGGGTTGTTCGATTTCTTCGGACATTTAATCCTCGTACCAACTGCCGCGAATGAACGGCAACTCATGGGTTGTTGCAGGAAGACCATTCACGACGAGAGGCGTGCCGGCCGCGAGATGTTCGTAACGAACGTAGCCAAGAGCGATAGTTGTTTGTAGTTTTGGCGAAAACACTGCGGAAGTTACGCGACCGATCTCTTTGTCGTCGATAGATTTGATCGCCGCACCTGAGTCGATGGCTCCATCAGTTTCAAACCGCAGACCGGTGAGTTTCTTCGCGACGTGCCCACGGTGCTTGATGCGCACGATGATCTCCTGCCCGAGATAACAGCCTTTCGTAAAACTAACCGCATCATCGAGATTGGTCTCCGTCACCACATTCGACTCATCCATATCGCGCCCATAGCGAGCGATCCCTGCTTCTATTCGTAAAATCTCTTCAACTTGCTCGCTCACAGGAGTGGCCTCAACCGCTTCTATTGCACCTATCACGTCAAAACCGTCTTCACCCGTGTGCGTTGCGCGAATAATTGTTACGTTCTCGTTCTGCCACACGCCGTCACGAGGCAAATCCTTCACGCCATAAATTCTTTCGACGAGAGCGCCAGCGCCGCGTCCCTGGAACGAGATTTGACGGGTCGCATCAGTAACATCCGCAACCTTGAAATCTCCTGCTAGCGTAAAGCGCTCAATTATTTTCAATACTTTCTCGCGCGTTGCGGCTTCCGTGTCGAGCAAAAAGTCATTCACTCTGCGAATCACGCGAACCGCGGCCAGCAAACGCCCCTGCACGTTTGGAAACGCAGCCGGCATCCAGCGATTCTCTCCAAGCGTTTTCAGGTCGTTTGTGATTAGCCCGTTGAGAAACATCACTGCTTCCGACCCGCTCACACTAATCCGCCCGCGCGCCGAAAGATCGATCGATCCTACGCCGCCATCGCGAACCGCCGCGTATCCGCTCATCAACTCGTTATCTATTGCCATTGCTTCTTTCATGAAACTGCCCGAACCGCTTTTGCCACCACCTGATAATCCTGCAACTGTTCCGCTTCGCGCCGGTGCGAGGCAAGCACCTGCGGGCTCGGATGATAAATCGGCACCAGCACACGGTCCTGCCACGAATGCACAGCCGCCGCTGACTCCTTCAAACTCAACTCATGATATTGAATGCGCTTTAGCGCTTCCAGTGCAACTGACCCCAGCGTGACGATCACGCGCGGATCGATCAATTCGATCGTTCGGCGCAGAAAGTCAGAACAGTTTGTGAGTTCCCGCAGGGTTGGTTTCCGATTCGCGCCGGAGTCGGTACGCGGATTACACAGCGCGGCGCTGGTAATAAAAATCTGGTCTCGTGTAAGCCCGATCGAGCCGAGGAAACGATCGAGATTCGCCCCTGATTGATCACCCGAAAACGGCACGCGCGTACGATCGGCGCCCTTCCGTCCGGGCGCTTCGCCGATGAACATGATCCGCGCATTCACCGAACCGTTGAGTTTGCTCAACACCGCGCTGCGACCACACATCGCCGGACACCGTGTACAGCTCGCGGCCTCCCCAGCAAGCTCTTCAAATAACTGTTCCTTCGATCCCTTCATTTAATAAACGTCAAACTGCGGGTGACCACATTGAAATCCCCATTACGGTACGGCCAACCGTCGGGACCAACGAGTTCCAGGCGAATCGTGTGCGGTCCCGGCAGCCAACCCGTCAATACAACCTGTTCCCAGCGATAGATCCACTGCATCTCTTCGTCGTCAACGATGTAGCGCACGCGATACTCGCCACCATCGCCTTTCAATTTCGCATTCGCGAGCGAGAAGTCGATCGCGACCTCTTCGCCTTCACGAAACGTCTTTCCATCCGGCAAGTTGAAGATCAAAAGCGGTTTCGTCGCATCTACCTTTAACTTCGGATCGTCAAGTTTGGCCGGAACCTTCGCCGACGGCCGGGTTTCGACCCGCAGCACTTGCCGCGCCGGCGGCGGAACAACAGTCGTCGCCGTCGTGTGCCGGTTGTCGCTGTTTCCCGAACAAGCCGCAATCATGCCAAGAACCGCCACCAGTATTACTTTTCCAAAGATGCGCATCACCTCGCAGCATACAAATCTCTCTAGACATTTCGCAAAGATAGATGGCAGAATCCGCGCACTATGAACACCCGCAAATTGTTCTTCCTGCTTGGACCATGCCTGGTCCTTGTTGCTGCAATTCTAATTGCCGGTTGCAACTCAAACGTCAAAGAATCCACCGGCGCCTTCACGCCCGAGATTCAGCCGTTACCGGCAGGACTCGCAAATTACGAAGCTATGGTGATTCCCGCCGACAATCCGATGACGCCGGAAAAAGTAGCCCTCGGCCGACAACTCTTTTTCGACGAACGGCTCAGCGTGGACGGTTCAAGGTCGTGCTACTCGTGTCACGTTTGCGAGAAAGGGTTGACTGATGGTCTACCCAAAGCGATCGGCGCCGCGAATAAGCAGTTACCGCGCAGTAGCCCGACGCTTTGGAACATCGGTTACCACAAAGAGTTTTATTGGGACGGGCGCAGTCCCTCGCTCGAGAAGCAGGCACTGGCTGCATGGACCGGTGGGAACATGGGCGCGAAGGCCGACGAAATCATCGCGAAGTTGAACGGGCTCGAAGGATATAAGTCGCAGTTTCAAAAGGTGTTTCAGAGCGACGCCACGCCCGACAACGTCGTGAAAGCGATCGCGGCGTTTGAGCGCACGATCATCAGCGGCAACACGGCGTGGGATCGTTGGAAAGCGGGTGACCAGCAAGCGATCAGTCAGAGCGCATGGCGTGGTTGGAATATTTTCCAGTCGATCAAGTGCAACAACTGCCACGATGGCGTGTTGTTCACGGACCAGCAGTATCACAACGTCGGCATCGGCATGGACCAGAAGGAGCCCGATGGTGGCCGGGCCAATGCAACCAGGAAACCAGAAGACACAGGCGCCTTTAAGACGCCGACCTTGCGCGACATCGCGAAGTCAGCGCCCTATTTCCACGATGGCAGCGCGAAGACGTTGGAAGAAGCGGTGGACATCATGCTGGCCGGTGGAAAGCCGAATCAGTATCTCGACAAGAAGAACCTCGAGCCTCACAAACTGCTACCCGAGCAGCGTGAGGATCTGCTCAACTTCCTGCGGTCGCTGTCGGTTGACGATTGCAACCTCACGAAGCCGCCGTTACCGCAGAAGTAAAATCATCCACAGATTACACAGAACTCTGCGTAATCTGTGGATTGCTTTTGTTAAGCCCGCGCGCTTTGGACGCCCTGGAGCTTCTTCAATCTCTTCTCAACCTCGCCCCAGGCGATGTTTGAGAAGAACGCCTCGATGTACTTCGGCCGCTCGGCGGGTTTGTAGTCGAGCAGAAACGCGTGTTCCCAAACGTCCATCACCAGAATCGGTATAAACCCGGCGACGTTGCCCGTTTCGTGCAACGTGATCCAGTGGTTTGATAGCCGTCCATTCGACGGGTTCTGGTAACAGATGGCCCAACCCACACCGCGCATCTTGCCGATGCCGACGAAGTCAGTCTTCCAAATGTCGTAACTGCCAAACGACGCTTCCGCCGCTTTCGCAAACTGCGACGTCTTAGCCGGATCGCCGGTGCCGCCGCCTTTCATCATGTTGTCGAAATAATATTCGTGCAGGACCATGCCGTTGTATTCGAAACCGAGCCTGCGACTCAGTTCCGAGTAAGCCGGTAATTCGTCCTGATCGACGTTGCCGTCTTTGATGAATTCGTCGATGCGTGCGTTTAGGTTGTTGGTTTCTTTGACGTAGCCTTCGTAGAGTTTGAAGTGCATTTCCAAAGTTTCGTCGGAAATTCCTTTAAGCCCACTGAGATCGAATTGCCGCGCTTGATAAGTGCCGGTTGTGGCCATACGTACCCCTCCCAAATATTCGGTTTGGGTCAAATATGAGCGCGGATTGTGGCGAATACGTTGTGAGGCTGGTGATTTAGTGTGGAGAGAAAAATAGGTCCTATAGGAATATAGGACCTATTTCCTGGAGTTGCGCGAAAGTTCGGTTATTTGCCGAGAATTACCCAGTCGCCGTGCGACGTGCCCATGAAAAGCAGCATCGGCAACGAGAGCCAGGTGTTTGTTCTCGACGCGATGAATGCCTGGCGCGCGAGTTCGGGTGGCGCGGCGGGGCCGGTGCCGGCTGTGGCCGCGAGAATTCGCTTGTTATTGGGCCAGATGATTCCCCACACGTTAAGCATCATCAAAATGCCGTACGCGCCGCCGATGCCGATCGAATAGCTCTTGTTGCTGGCGTAGCTTTCGGTGCCGACAGTCATTGCCGACGTGAAGAAAGCGACCAGCCCGTAGGTAAACAGGGCCACCAACACAAACATCACGATCGCGAAGATGCGGCCGTCTTTGATTAACGCCGGAACCTTCTTGATGATCAGAAACTCAATTCCGAAAAGAACGATCGGATACAGCAGCCAGATGAACAGTATGTACCAGACGTTGAGATTGCCGCCGCCGAGCGTGTTTGCGTTTCTGACGTCGGGCGACAGGATGTACATCGCGTAGTAAGTCAGACCCACCAACACGGTCAGAACAGCGCCCCAGCGAAAAAACCAGAGCGCGCGGCCCAGCAACTCGGGGTTTACTTTTTTCTTCGTTTCGGCGTCGAGTCCTTTTTGGAACGGAACGTTTACGAGGTTGAAGAAGTAGAGCAGCCCGATCCAGGTGATGCCGGCTACGAAGTGGGCCCAGCGCAGGATAATCCGGGGCAATGCATCGCCCACTGGCCCATGAAAAACGTCCTGAAAGAAAGCCAGACTGATGGGGAGATGAGCAGTTGACTCAATTAACATAAGTCCTCCGTGATGTGGCTGTGTAAATGTTCTGCGTAATGTCGTCTGGAATTACGCGTGAAGATTACACCCAGACCAACCGCTACGCAATCGTTTCGCCCTAACCTCTGAGTCCAACGTTTTGAGTTCAGCCTTTAGGCTGCTGCTCGCGAAAAGGGACAAGCTAAAGCTTGAACTCAGAACGCACGTCCTATTCGTCCATTGGACGTGGGCCGGGATCCATACCGCGGACGCTGGCCTGGTTCACGACGCGAACTTTCAGATCGTTCTGCACGTGAATCTGACAAGATAAGCGAATGTTGGGCGCGAGCTCGGCTTCGATGGCGAGACGGTCTCGTTCGAGGTCGCCCATTTCGCCGGGCTCGCCTTCGAGTATTTCGACCCGGCAGGTGGTGCAGCGTGCGTTGCCGCCGCAACGGTGAAGGATGTCGACGCCTGCGTCTTCGATAGCTAAGACGAGTTTCTTTCCGGCTGGCGCGTCAGTTTCAACCAGACCAGTAGCAGTTTCCGCTTGGATCTTCGGCATGTATGTTTGCTCCCGAGAGTGATGGTTTCTAGTGCTTTGTGGAGACTAGATCAAGCTCCATAAATTTCGTCGTGTCAACTGGGCTGTGATAATACGGCTCGATGTCGACGAAGCCAACAGATTTATAAAGCTCGATCGCGCGGCCCATGCGATCGGACATCGTGTCGAGACGCATGTGGGTGTAACCGATCTTGCGCGCCTCTTCGACGATCGCTTCGACCAGGATGCGGCCCAGGCGCCGGTCGCGATACTCAGGGCGGACAAACAACCGTTTCATTTCACAGGTCGTTGGTCCAACGGGGCGCAAAGCGACGCAACCCATCACTTGCTCGATTTCACGCGCGAGCAACAGGCGTCCGCGTGGCGGTGCATAATCACCGGGCAGGTTGGCGAGTTCCTCAGCGAAGTTTTGGAAACACAAGCTGATCCCCAGGCTCGCTTCGTACTCTTTGAAGAGTTCGCGCGCCTGCTCGATGTCGCTTGGAGTCGCTGCTTGAGTAAGTCTCAACACGGATAAGCCCAAAATAGAAACGGGAGACAGGATTGCTCCCGTCTCCCGTAAAAATCTCTCGCCGTTGTGCGCGTTACGCGGTAAACGAAGAGCCACAGCCGCAGCTACCGGTCGAGTTCGGGTTCTTGAACGTAAAGCCCGAACCCATCACGCCGGTTACGTAGTCGATTTCGACGCCATTCAGGTATTGCGCGCTAAACATGTCGACAAACATGCGCACGCCCTTCTCGGCAAATACGAAATCGCCTTCGCGTGACTGCTCTTCGATGTTGAGGCTGTATTGAAAGCCGGAGCAGCCGCCCGGCACGACCCGTACGCGGAGACCCGCGCTCTCGGGTAAATCTTCTTCGCCAGTCATAAACTTCTTGATCTCAGTTGCAGCTGAGTCGGTGACGTTGAGTGTTACGGTTGGCGCTGTGGTTGCTGACATGATCTATCCTCTTTCTGTAATTACTCTCGACGCCTATCTTATTGCCCTTTTCCCAAAACGACAAGTTCCGGTTTCATCGCCTCGATCGACACCTGGCGCGCCACTTCTTCCGACACTTTGCGGAACGCCTGTGCCTGCGGCGACTCAGGATGGCTGACGACTACAGGCACGCCCTTGTCGCCACCTTCGCGTACTTCGATGCCCAGCGGCACCCCGCCGAGAAATGGCACGTTATAGCGGATGGCAAGTGCCTGCCCGCCGCCTTCGCCGAAGATGTTGTAGCGGTTACCAGTATCGGGCGCGATGAAGTAGCTCATGTTTTCTACGATTCCGAGCACCGGAATCGCGACCGTTTCGAACATTCTGAGCGCCCGGCGAACGTCGGCAACTGCCACTTGCTGAGGCGTTGTAACCAGCACGGCGCCCTGAACCGGAACCAGTTGCGCCAGCGACAACTGTACGTCGCCCGTTCCCGGCGGCATGTCGACGATCAGGTAATCGAGCTCGCCCCATTTCACATCCGACAAAAACTGTTTGACCAGGCCGTGCAGGATCGGGCCGCGCACGATCATCGGTTTGTCGCCGGGCTGTAGCAGCGCCATCGACATAAACTTCACGCCAAAAGCCTCGATCGGCACGAGCTTGTTTACGTCAATTTCCGGACGCGCTTCGCTTGCGCCGAGCATGATCGGAACGTTGGGGCCGTAAACGTCCGCGTCCATCAGTCCGACACGCGCGCCGTCGAGCGCGAGGGAAACCGAGAGGTTCACAGCGACAGTTGATTTGCCCACGCCGCCTTTGCCGGAAGAGACGGCGATGATGTTCTTAACGCCTGGAACCGTGACCTTCTCACCGAGGCCGCGGCCTTTGGGCACTTCGGCGTCCATCGTTACCGAAACGGAAGTCACGCCCGGCAAGCCACCGACGATCTCTTTCGCGGCGTTTTCCATTTCGGACTTCACCGGACAGGCGGGAGTCGTCAGCACGATGCGAAACGAAACGTTACCGCCGTCGATTTTCAGGTCGCGGACGAAACCGAGTGTGACGATGTCCTTATGTAGATCGGGATCCTGGATCTGGCGCAGACTATCGAGAATTAGTTGTTCGTTTAGTTGAGTCATATAGTCGAATTAAATAGGAGTTGTATTACGAAGCGTAGCCGTTTCGGGAGTTTTTGACAAACGGCAGCGGCGCTAGTAGTTTCAGGAACCGGTGCCTGTTTTGCCAGAAGTAGCTACGGATCATTTCTTCAACCCGCGAAATGTCGGAGATGCGGACGAGCCGAGTTTTGTTGGTCGTGCGGCCTCATTGATCTGCGGTGCGCACGTGCGATTTTCCATTCAGGTGGATGAAAATCAGCGGTTATCGCAGGCGAGGTTTAAGGCCGCGGGTTGTAGTGTGCTTGTGGCGTCCACGTCGCTGCTGACCGAACGGGTTGTGAATGTCCCGACTGCCGAAGCCGCCATCATCGGGCAAGACCGAGACACGGTTGAAAGAATCTTTCATGGTCTTGAGCCAGGAAGAGAGCACTGTCCGAAACTCGCGTGCGATGCGTTGCTGGCGGCGATACGCGAGTACAGCGATGCCGCGCGCGACGACTGGTCCGGCGACGAAGCGCTCATCTGCACGTGCTTCTTTGTTTCCGAACGCACCATTGAACGAGAGATTGCGAGCCGTGGACTGCAAACTGTTAGTGAAGTCACGCGCGCGTGCAACGCGGGCGGTGGGTGCGGTTCGTGTCATCAATTAATCCAGGAAATTTTAGATACTCAAGATGATCTACCTCGATAACAACGCCACCACACAAGTCGCGCCTGAAGTATTCGACGCGATGCAACCGTATCTCAGCAAATTTTTCGGCAATCCATCGTCGGCACACACGCTCGGCCGCGAGATGAAACAGGCGGTAGAAAATGCGCGCGAGCAAGTCGCTGGTTTGCTCGGCGCCGCGGATGCGAGCGAGATCGTGTTCACTTCGTGTGGTTCGGAGTCAGACAACTGGGCGATTCGCGGAGTGCTCGCGACGCAGCCTGCGAAGCGCCACATCATAACTACGCAAGTCGAACATGAAGCGGTGCGTAACCTTTGTAGCTTGCTCGAGAAAGATGGTTATGAAGTGACGTGGTTGGGCGTCAGTGAAACCGGCGAACTGGATCTCGAAGCATTGCGCGCGGCGCTGCGTCCCGATACTGCGCTAGTCTCGACGATGCTGGCGAACAATGAAACCGGTGTGTTGTTTCCGATAGAAGATGTTGGGCGGATTGTTCGTGAAAATTCAGAAGCGCTGTTTCATGTCGATGGCGTGCAGGCGGTTGGCAAAATTCCGATCGACTTGAAAACAACCGAGGTCGATCTGTTCGCGCTTTCCGGCCACAAGCTGCACGCGCCGCAAGGCGTCGGCGCGCTCTACCTGCGAAACAATATTTCGCTCGCGCCGTTTATTGTCGGCGGCGCGCAGGAGCAACGACGCCGCGCGGGAACGTTGGCTGTTCCGAACATCGTCGCACTCGGCGCTGCGTGCCAGCTCGCACAGCAAGACGACGGTCACGAGGGCGTTGAAAAGCTGCGCAATCGTCTCGAAGACGGAATTCTCGAACAGGTTCCGAACGCGCGTGTGAACGGCACGCGGGAACGTTCGAAACGTCTGCCAAACACGTCGAACATCTCGTTCGAACACGTTGAAGGACAGAATATTCTGGAGCATCTCGATCGGGCGGGCATCTGTGTTTCGACCGGTTCCGCGTGTCATTCAACGACGCACGAATCATCAGCGACACTGAAAGCAATGAACGTCCCCTACACGGCCGCGCAGGGTTCCATTCGCTTCTCGCTCGGCCGATACAACACCGAAGCGGACGTTGAAACGACGCTGCGCGTGCTGCCGGAAATCATCGAGAAGCTCGCCGCAATGTCGCCATACGTCTTATAGGACTTATACGACCTATATGACCTATAATATATGCGCCGAGCGCGGCCATCACATTCCGAAAGGCTTTAACCATACGAAATGAGCACTGTTATTGAACCTCCTGTCACGCAGGCTGAAAAACATCTGGAAGAACTGGAAACCGTCACCATCCGCTTCGCCGGTGACTCCGGTGACGGTATGCAATTAACTGGCACTCAATTCACCAATACCTCCGCAGTTGTCGGCAACGACATCTCGACGCTGCCCGACTTTCCGGCTGAGATTCGCGCCCCTGCGGGCAGCTTGCCGGGCGTCAGCGGTTTTCAGTTGAACTTCTCGAGTCAGGACATCAAGACGCCGGGCGATCAGCCAAACGTGCTGGTGGCGATGAATCCCGCGGCTTTGAAAGTGAACCTTCCCGACCTCGAAGACGGCGGCACGCTCATCATCAATACAGACAGTTTCACGCCGGAGAATTTGAAGTACGCAAACTACGCGGCCAATCCTTTGGAAGACAATTCACTGGCCGGTTATCGCGTGCACAAGCTGCCGATCACGACGCTGAATATGAACGCGTTGAAAGGCAACGTAGAACTGTCGCGCAAGGAGATCGATCGGTCGAAGAACTTCTTCGCACTGGGCGTGCTCTACTGGCTCTACGACCGGCCGATGGAAAATACGCTCAACTGGATTCGCGCGAAGTTTGCGAAGAATCCGGAGCTGGCGAAAGCAAACGAGATCGCGTTGAAGACCGGTTACAACTTCGCCGACACGACCGAAGTTTTCACGACGCACTACACGGTCAAGAAAGCGAAGATCGCGCCTGGCAAATATCGCAAGATCACCGGAAACGAAGCGACCGCGATCGGTTTCATTGCGGCGTCACAGATCGCGGGTCGACCGTTGTTCTACGGTTCGTATCCGATCACGCCCGCGTCTGACATCTTGCACGAGCTCTCGCGTCACAAAAGTTTTGGTGTGAGAACGTTCCAGGCAGAAGATGAGATCGCGGCAGTTTGCGCGGCGATCGGTGCGAGCTTCGCCGGACAAATTGGATTGACGGGAACGTCTGGTCCCGGTGTCGCCTTGAAGCAGGAAGCAATTGGCCTCGCGGTGATGACTGAGTTGCCGCTGGTGATTGTTAACGTTCAACGGGGCGGACCGTCTACGGGATTGCCGACCAAGACTGAGCAGGCGGATCTGTTTCAGGCGGTTTGGGGACGAAACGGTGAGTGTCCCGCGATTGTAGTAGCGCCCGCGACGCCGGCTGATTGTTTCCACATGGCGATCGAAGCGGTGCGGTTGGCCTTCAAGTATATGTCGCCGGTGTTTTATCTCTCCGATGGTTATCTCGCGAACGGCGCCGAACCGTGGGCAGTGCCGGAGATGGATGCGTTGCCGAAGATTGAGGTGACGTTTGCGACCGATCCGGCGAACTTCATGCCTTACGCGCGCGATCCGGAAACGTTGGCGCGTCCGTACGCGCTGCCGGGCACGCCGGGACTCGAACATCGCATCGGTGGTATCGAGAAGCAGCACATCACCGGCAACGTTAATTACGATCCGGAGAACCATCACCTGATGGTGAAGCTGCGTCAGGAAAAAATCGATCGTGCGGTGAATGATATTCCGCTGGTTGAAGTGATGGGCGAGCAGACTGGCAAGGTTCTTGTGCTTGGTTGGGGATCGACTTTTGGGTCGATCAGTTCGGCGGTCGAGAAGATGCAGCACGAGGGCAAGAGTGTTTCGGCGGCGCACTTGCGTCATCTGAATCCATTCCCGCGGAATCTGGGTGAGGTGCTCGCGGGCTTCGAAACCGTGATCGTCCCCGAGATGAACCTCGGCCAGCTATGCACCATGATCCGCGCGAAGTACCTGGTGGACGCGGTGCCCTTCTCGAAAGTGAAAGGACGCCCATTCCAGATCCGCGAGATCATCAGGAAGGTTGAAGAGTATTTGTGATGGAAAACGTTAGCGTAAGACCTGTTGGCGAGATCTACGCCGAAGGTCTGCGCTACTTTATGGGTGAAGGAACCGTCAATAAAACTCTCGCACGCCTTTCAAGCGATCTCGATGAGCATGGAATCGACTACGCAGTGATGGGCGCAGTGGCCCTGTTGGCTCATGGCTATCCTCGGTTCACTGAGGGTATCGATCTAGTCATGACTGCCGAGGGTTTGGAGAAGTTTCACGAGGAGCCTATCGGTTTGGGTTATGTGCCTGCATTTCCTGGGGCCAGGAAACGACTCAAGTCGACAGTGGACGGCGTCAGCATCGAAGTGATGACGACCGGAGAGTATCCCGGCGACGGGCGGCCGAAGCCGGTGAGCATGCCGGAACCTACGTCGGCCTCGACGAAGATCGACGGAATCAGGTTTGTCACGCTCGAGAAACTGATCGAGTTGAAGCTTGCTTCAGGAATATCGGCGCCCGACCGGTTAAAGGATCTCGCGGACGTTCAGGAGTTAATAAAGATTCGTAAACTCGATGCGGACTTTGCGTCCAAACTCGATCCTTATGTGAGAGAGAAATATCGCGAGTTGGAAGCAGCAGTAAGGAATAGCACGTCAGTTCAGGAGAAATGATTTTGTTGGGAGATTGTAAGAAAGGTTGAGAGTATGATGTTAGAGCGTTCCTCACAACGCGTTCACGTTAGGAGCAAGAAGATGAGTACGACCTCAACAGCGTTAATGACCGCCGAGGAGCTATTGCAGCTCACTGATCGTTCATTTCGTCACGAACTCATTAACGGAGAACTTATAACGATGCCATTAGCCGGAAGTCCTCACGGCCGGATTGCGGTGCGGCTTTTGGCGCCGCTAGCACAATTTGTTTGGGATCACGATTTGGGTGAAGTTTACGACCATTCGGGATTCCAGGTGACGGTAAACCCGGACACGGTTTTGGGGCCCGATATTGCTTTTGTTAGCAAAGAGCGGCTTCGAGAAGCAGGGGAATACAAAGGCTATTGGCCCGGCCCCCCAGACATCGCGGTGGAGGTCTTGAGCCCAAGCGATAGACCATCGCGTGTGATATCGCATTGGTTTGGTTACGGTGTGAAGCAATTGTGGATCGTAAATCAGAAGCAACGCACAGTAACGGTATACCGCTCACCGGCGGAAGCCACAACATTTTCAGGATCGGACTACCTCGAGGCGCAAGATCTTCTGTGCGGCTTCAGGCTTTCACTCGACAGGATTTTTAGCACGTCAATTCAGGAGAAATGATGAGTACACAGAGTAACGGACATGGTGGGAATGGGAATGGAAACAAGCCGGTAGGCGAAGTGGTTTCGGCGGAGAGCGACACTGGGTCCGCGGTTGCGGGCAAGGTTGCGCCGCCGCCGGGACAGTTGAAAAAGGCTGACTTTGTTTCCGATCAGGAAGTGCGTTGGTGCCCCGGTTGCGGCGACTACGCCATTCTCAACAACGTGCAAAAGGTAATGCCCGAACTCGGCATTCCGCGCGAAAAGATCGTGTTCGTCTCCGGTATCGGCTGCTCTTCGCGTTTCCCCTACTACATGAACACCTACGGCTTCCACAGTATTCATGGCCGCGCGCCCGCAATCGCCACTGGCATCAAGTGTGCGAATCCCGACCTGAGCGTTTGGGTGATCACCGGCGATGGCGACGCGCTGTCGATCGGCGGCAATCATTTTATTCATGCCATCCGTCGCAATCTCGACATCAACTACATCCTTTTCAATAACCGCATCTACGGTTTGACGAAAGGCCAGTACAGTCCGACTTCTGAATTTGGCAAAAAAACCAAGTCAACGCCGTCGGGCACGATCGACTACCCGATCAATCCTCTCTCACTGGCGATAGCCAGTGAGTCGACGTTCGTCGCGCGCTCGATCGATATCGACGTCAAACATCTCGGCACGATAGTCGAGGCCGCCGCGAGGCACAAGGGCATCTCGTTCATCGAGGTCTACCAAAACTGCAATAT
>DATNJO010000689.1:0-4896 GCA_035603895.1 Pyrinomonadaceae bacterium | reverse complement strand
AGTTGTCGTTAGCGGGTTGACTGTTTTCGTAGGCCGTCTCGCGCGCCATGATCAGTTTTTGGTAACGATTGAGTACGTCAACAGGTTTGCCTAGCGCTTCAACGTAGCCTCCGTGAAGTAGCAGCGCACGCGAGCATAAAGCACGAATCGCATGAGGATCGTGCGAGACGAGCAGTATCGTCATACCACTCTCCTGCATCTCGCGGATACGTCTGATGCAACGATGTTGGAAAACAGCGTCGCCGACTGCGAGTGCTTCGTCGACGATGAGAATTTCCGGCCGGGCGCTGATAGCTGCGGCAAAGGCGAGGCGGACATACATTCCGGTCGAGTACGTCTTGACCGGTTGATGGATGAACTCGCCGATCTCCGCAAACGCTTCGATCTCCGGGAGCATCGCTGACGTTTCCGCGTTAGTGAATCCCATCAGCGCGGCGTTCATAAAGACGTTCTCGACGCCTGTGAACTCCGGATTGAAACCAGCGCCGAGTTCGAGCAACGCGGAGATGCGGCCCTCATGTGAGATCGTGCCGTGTGTCGGTTGGAGCGTTCCCGCGACGATTTGCAGCAACGTAGACTTGCCGCTGCCGTTTGGACCAACGATGCCAAACGTGGTCCCTTTCTCAACTTCGAAACTGACGTCGCGCAGGGCCCAAAACTCGCGGTGTTTCGCCCAGCGGCCGCGTGTCAGCATCTCTTTGAGCCGGTCCGAGCTGCGATCGTAGATCCGAAACTGCTTGGAAACGCCCTCGATTCTGACCGCTGGTTCCATGGCCCCGTATGATATGGGGAGTCGGCGGAGAATGTCGAACTGCGTTACAATCGCCCGACTCAAACTTTTATGTCCGAATTAAATGGCTCTGACGTGAACGTCGAGCGCATCATGTATGACATCCGTGAGGCCGTAGCGAGGCAGCACAATGGCACGCCAACCGTTAGTCAGGGCGCGCCTGCGGTCTTTACCCCTAATTCGACTCCGGAGAATGGCGACTCGCTTCGCTTACAACCACCGTTTCAACCCAAACGCGATAATCATTATCACGTCACGGATCTGCTGAGATTTCACGGTGTTGACTTCATCCGCAATGCCTACCTGGCGCTGTTGTTGCGCGAGCCGGACCAGGACGGGATGGCACACTACATGGACGCGCTCGCGAGTGGTCATTTCAACAAGATCGACATTCTGGAAAGCTTGCGTGTTTCGCCTGAAGGGCGGCGCAATAACGTACGTGTTGACGGTCTCGCGTTGCCGGTCGCGGTCAGACGAGCGGGGCGAATTCCGATTCTTGGTTACGTTATTCGGTTAATGATTGCCGTGGTTCGTTTGCCGCGCCTGATACAACATCAAAATCAGTTTGAGTTTTATATGTGGCCACAGTTGCAGCGGGTCGCCGACTACGAGAACCAGAGCAGGAGAGAAGCCGCGGAAGCAGTGGCGCAAGTTTCCTCTCAGGTGCTTGACCTGTCGCAGCAACACCAAGCCTTGACTCAGCAACACCAAACCTTGACGCAACATCACCAAGCGTTAACAACGCGCCAGGTTGAGTTTGGCAATGCCATCGATGCTCGTTTCGCGGAATTTGAAAACGAACTGGAGTCGCTGAAAGCCGATTGGGATCCGGAGCTTGATGATCTCTACGCCTCTTTTGAAGATCGTTTTCGCGGTGAGCGTGAAGAGGTCCAGCGCCGGCTCGAAGTTTATGTGCCACTCCTGATCGAAGCTGGCATTACAAATGGGGTGCTGGACATCGGAGCGGGGCGTGGCGAATGGTTGCGCTTGCTGCGCGACAACCATATCGCCTGCCGCGGAGTAGATCGCAATCGAGTTTTTATCGAAGAATGCCGCCGATCTGGTTTGGACGTTGCTGAAGCGGACGCATTCGACCACCTGCAAGAATTACCGGCCAACAGTTTGAATGTCGTGACGAGCTTTCATCTCGTCGAACATCTGCCCTTCGAAGTGCTCATTAAATTGCTGGATGAGATCGAGCGCATCTTGAAACCCGGCGGTTTGGTAATTTTGGAAACGCCAAATCCCGAAAACTTCATGGTCGGTAGTTTTAGTTTTTATGCCGATCCTACTCATCGCAATCCGATTCCCAGTGAAACACTGGAGTTTCTACTCGAGTCGCGCGGCTTCACCGACACGAAAGTCTGGAAACTGCGACCCTGGGAAGCCGCGAAACTCGAAGGCGATAGTGAATTGATCCGGCGATTCAACGAGTTCTTCTACAGCGCCCCCGATTACGCCGTTATCGCGAAAAAGCCCTGACCGCTTGCTGTGCCAGCCGTCTCACAAATGTTCGAACGAAAGATAGGAATCATCACTCCCTGGTTCGGCCGCTTCGCGGGTGGCGCCGAGTTGTTGGCCCGAAACATGGCCCGTGAACTAAACAAGCGCGGTGTTGAAACGATCGTGCTTACCACGTGCTCGCGTTCGCCTTACGACAGTTGGTGGCAGGATGCTGACGAGCCGGGCGTTTACGAGGTCGAAGGAGTAAAAACATTTCGCTTTCCTACGAACAAGATCCGGGAACCCTACGACTCGGCGATCAAGAAGATCACGCGGGGCAAGGAATTGTCTGTTCAGGAGCAACGAGACTTCTTTCACTTTGGTCTCAACAGCGACGTGTTGGTCCAGGCTGTACGCAACTACCTGAATGATGGTTATCAACTCATCGCGCTGCCGTATTTCTACGGACTAACACATTCGGTTGTTAGTGAATACTGGCAACAGATTTCTCTCGTGGCTTGCTTTCACGACGAGCCGCAGTTTTACTGGAGTGCAACCGAACAACTGCTCGCGAACTCGAAACAGATCTTTTTCAATTCTCTCGACGAAAAGGAGCTAACGATTCGCCACTATGGCCGTCGCACCGGCCGTTCGGTGGTGGAAGGTGTGGTGACTGGTGTTGGCGTTGAACTCCCGCTGACCGAAGAGGAACTGCAGGACAAACCGCGGGAAGCGCCCGACAATTATTTTATCTATGCCGGCCGGAAGGAACGCGGCAAGAACGTTCATCTGCTTTGCGAATGGTTCGATGATTACACCCGAAGATTCAATCGCCATGCGAAACTCGTGTTCATCGGCGGCGGCGATAAATCGTTATTGCCTGACAACGGCGTTTACATAGATTTTGACTTCGTTTCCGAGACAAGAAAGTTGCAACTGATTGGGGGTTCGAAGGGATTGATCAATCTTTCGGACAATGAAAGTTTTTCGCTCGTCATCATGGAGGGTTGGTTGTCTGGAGTACCCTGCGTGGTTTCCGCTAACTGCGCGGTGACGCGAAATCACGTACGCCGGTCCAACGGCGGACTTTTCGTTTCCAGTAGCGATGAGTTTTGTTTGGCGCTGAATTATCTCGAAGATAATGACGCGAAGCGGACGGAACTGGCAGCAAACGGCCGCGAGTATGTTGCTCGTGAGTTCTCGTTCGACGCGGTGCTGTCGCGGTATCTTGAAGCGCTGGATGCCCACTCTGTTAAAAATTAGCCACGGACTAACACAGCCTTTCACAGACAGTAAAAACAGTCCGTGTTCGTCCGTTAACTCCGTGGCTGGTTTTTGAGTTTACGCTGATGAAAGTACTAATCGATGGACAAACACTGCTTACCGCTGAGATCACGCGCGGTATCGGGACGTACTTTGTCAACACACTCGAGCAAGTACTGCACTACGATTTTGTAAACGACTTCTACCTCGCTGCGCCACACGGTCCGCATCTGAATGTGCTCTCGCGCTGGGCTCGTTCGAAAATTCAGGTGCTCGCAAACGATTCCTACGACAGCGCCGCCTATCGCCATCAGCCGGATAACGAGCGCCGCTATTCAGACGCGCTCAACAACGACATCGAACGGCTCGGCATCGATCTTTACTGGTCTCCCAACGCGTTGATGGACAGCGTGGTTCTTCCGGCGCGCCAGACAAACAACTGCAAATTCGCCGTCACGATCTTCGATCTGATCCCGACAGTCATGGAAGCGGAGTACGCGCAACAGTGGCCCGCGGCGATGCTCTTGTCCTATCGAAACAAGTTGAAGCGACTGGAGAAAGATTTCGATCTCTTTCTGCACATCTCACATCACACTCAAGCTGACTTTTTGAAAGCCCTGAATGTAAGTGAGAAGCGCCACGTTGTGACGCAGCTTGGAGTGGACCCGGCTTTTCGTCCTTATCAGTTTCCGCATGGTGCTGACACGGTTGATTACGTGATCTATCCCGGCGGCTTCGATCCGCGAAAGAACATGGACCAGGCGGTCGCGAGTTTTGCCGACTTGCAGCAGCGTTATGCACACGATCCGAAAGTCGCGGCAACGCAGTTGTGCATCGTCTGCCATGCGGATCGAACGAGCGAAGCGCGTTTGCTCGGTCACGCCAAAAAACTCGGATTGAATGGCAAGGTTTTTCTCACTGGTTTTGTAGATGCCGGCAAGCTGATCGAACTCTACCAAAAGGCCCGCTGTTTGTTCTTTCCGTCTCTCTACGAGGGTTTCGGATTGCCCGTGTTGGAAGGTCTGGCTTGCGGTTTGCCGGTTGCGGCGTCGAACACTTCGTCTGTTCCGGAAGTCGGCGGTGATTACGCGACCTATTTCGATCCGCGTAACGTGACTGAAATGGCCGATGGCCTTTACCAGGTGTTACAAGCGCCGATGGACCACGAGTCGAAGCAGAGAAGGTACGAATACGCGAGCAGCTTTAGCTGGAAGAAGACTGCGCTCGCGACGCTTGATGCTTTTGGGAGCGCGGGCGGCTCGCCCGCAACTGACGGCACTACTGAAACCGCCACCTTGCGGGCGAGCCGCCCGCGCTCCGAGGCTGAGACTGAGTTCATCGACGTCCGCCAGCGAATGAAGGAATTGTCTGTTGAAGAGTTGTGTGAAACCGCCGACACC
>DATNJO010000688.1:0-2122 GCA_035603895.1 Pyrinomonadaceae bacterium | reverse complement strand
CGGAAACCCCTCACGCGCGAGCTCATTTTCCAACTGCTGTTGAAATTTCGAGAGTAAGCCCGAAGCATCCTCGATACCGATCCACAACACTTGCGGACGACTGGGCCGCGGAAAAACACCGGTCTTCCCTACCTCGATCTGAATCGGCGAAAACTCTTTCACAACGCGCGCAACCGCAGCCGAGATCACCGGAACCTTAGCCTGGTCCACGTTGCCAAAGAACTTCATCGTTAAATGGATGTTCTCCGGCCGGCTCCAGCTCGCCGCTGCATCAGGCACCGCTTCACGCACGCGTTGCGCGTGATCATTGATCGACCGGCGCAACGTTGGCGGAAGTTCAAACGCACAGAACATTCGCCACTGCCTTGCTCGGTCCGTGTCGTCCGTGTTCATCCGTGGCCGTTAACGCGGCAATTCACGAGGGCGTGGCGGAGGAGGCGTTGGGTTCTCGCGTTCGCCACTCGTTTCGCCAGTCTGGGAAAGCACTTCCTTGATTGCACCAACGCTCGATAGCAACGCCGAAGTTTCCACCGGCATGAAGATCACCTTTGAGTTGTTGGTGCGCGTCATGTCGCGCAGGCTGTCGATGTAGCGTGTGGTAATCAAGTACTGGCCGGGATCGCCGCCCGGAATCGCGCGGGCGACGCGGTTGATCGCTTCCGACTCCGCTTCAGCAGAACGCAAACGTGCCTGCGCCGCGCCTTCCGCCGCGAGGATCGCCGACTGCTTCTCACCTTCCGCACGCGTCACAGCGGCTTGCTTCTCACCTTCCGCACGCGTGATTGCGGCCTGCCGGTCGCCCTCGGCTTGCAACACGAGTGCGCGCCGATTGCGTTCCGCAGTCATCTGTTTCTCCATCGTGATGCGCACGTCTTCCGGCGGGTTGATGTTCTTCACGTCAACGCGCGTCACTTTCACGCCCCACTTGTCGGTTGCTTCGTCGAGAATCAGACGTAGTTTTGAATTGATCTGGTCGCGTTGGGAAAGTGTGTGGTCCAGGTCCATGTCGCCCATCACCGCGCGCATACCGGTGATGGTGAGCTGCACGATACCGCCGACGAGATCGTTCATCTCGTAAACGGCCTTCACCGGATCGGTGATCTGCCAGTAGACGACGGAATCGACGTGAATAGTGACGTTGTCGCGCGTGATAACCGGTTGCGGCGGCAGGTCGATGTACTGTTCGCGGAGATCGATCGAGGTCAATCCGGGCCGCGTGTTGGTCCAATAAACGGCGCGCGGCTTATCGAGAAACGGAACGAGGATGTTGAGACCGCTGCTGGCGACTTTATCAAACTTTCCGAGACGTTCGACCAGCATCACGGTTGCTTGAGGCACGATTCTGATGGTCTTCGCGGCGATAACCAGCAACACGATCGCCATGAAGCCGAAGAACAGAAACCCCAGGACAGAAGCAATCGGTTCCATAAACGAGATCCCTTTCCACTGATTTCACGGATTATATATCGCTATTGGCACGCTGTACTTGTTTAATTAGCGTTGGCAGCCATCAGTGGTTGTGCTAGACTCCCGCGCGTTCTCACAACTAACCTTTTCCTTGCGTCTCTTGAGGTGGTCCCAGTGCCTAGAGCAAAGAAGAGTCCTCCTATCGTAGTGTCTTCAGGCCTTACTGTTGAACAGTTTGGCGAATACATCGTGCCCTCCGTCTGGAAAGATGAAGAATTACTGCGTTGGCCACCGGATGTTTTCGCTCTCGTAGCCGCTCTACTGCTCAAATCAGGCGCTTACGCTCACGCTGTCTCCGGTTGGCAGCGACACGGCAAGCTCGAACAGTGGATTAAAGACATAAGAGCGATCGGGAATGCCTGGGGTCAGAAACCTGAGCAGCCACCCAAACAGGTCCGTTCGTGGTTTCAAATGCTTTGTAAGAATAGATCGGTCCCCGTAGAGAGAGTCTGCGCTAAGGGAGATCTTTGTGCCGCGCTCATCGAGCTCTGCGCTGCGGCTGACGAAGCCTGCGTGGGCGTTGGATGCACTCTTCTGAACCCCGCGGCTGCGGCGAATGAGTTCAGAAAGCAAGCGTCCAAGCGACTGGCTGAAACTGCTCTCACGCAACAGGTCTCAACGCTATGCAAGAGAGTTCATCACTCCACGGTTAGAG
>DATNJO010000687.1:0-5055 GCA_035603895.1 Pyrinomonadaceae bacterium | reverse complement strand
TGGCGGCCCAACAGGAGTAACTATCACTCCTAATGGGATGGTCGTAACTAATGAATTGGTCGCCGTATCTATCACGGAGACAGACTGGCCCATATTATTCGCCACGTAAGCTCTGGTTACCGCAAGCGCGGCGCTTGATCCGAAGACTACGAGAATCAGCGCCAGCGCTACTACGCGCACGCCCGCGCCAACAAACTGCCTTGCAGATTTCTGCGTAAGACTTTTCATTTCATTCTTCCTTGAGGCTTCCCATGTCGGATTGAGAGCCCGGTTCGGACGGTTGTGAGTGAAGCCGGGAACGAAGAGACGCCGAGGACTTCGGCTAAACCATGCGTTCCTGGCGGCATTGCCCCGGGAAATGTCAGAACCACCTGCGTGAGCGGGTGGCCGTCAAAACCTTCAGCAAAGGCCACCCGCTTACGCAGGTGGTTCTGACCAGCAACTGCGACACAAGTTCCTCTTAATCCGTCGAGTTTGGCCTGGAGATCGTCCCGGTATAGATCCCTGAGGCGGTAAGGGTACAGATGTCGAACTGCGTGATGATTATTCCGCTCCCCGTGGCGTTTGCGAACTTTCCGGTACCGCCGACCACGGTGTAAGTACCCGTGGAAGTGGTCACGCACGCGCCGTCTGAACTCTCAAACTGCCCATTGATCTCCAGGGCTACACTGTCCTTGTTGTTGGCTCCGATCAGAGCCCCGGAGGAGAAAAAGTTCCCGTATTCATCCTGGATGCGCGACCCCGTCGCCGTGAAGTTCCCCAGATGCGTCGCGTTGCCTGAAAGGCTGAAATCTAACTGGGTCATCCCGCCAGGCAGCACTGTCACGCCCGTGATCACTGCGGTGCCCATGACGGTGAACGGCACCTGATCGTTGCCAGGGGTGTCGGTGTTAGTTGACGTTTTTGTGACCGGGACAGTGTTGCTAGCAGCATTCGCCACGTAAGCAAAAGATCCGAGCGCCGCGACGGCTGCGAAGACGATTAGAAACAGCACCGGCGTTGCTACTCGCCCGCCCAGGCCAAGAAACTGCTTCACACATTTCTGAGTAAGATATTTCATGTCATTCTCCTTGAGGCTTTCCCTGTTGAGGCTGAGAGCGGTTTTTGTAGTTGTAAGTGAATCGTGGTAGTCGCCCGACCGTCAGGTGGCAGAAACTGCTCTACTCCCAACTCGCATTTTCGCGGAGTTTACCTACGCACGCGCAAGGTACGTAACTGTCATTTTTGACAGGCAAGTCCGCGAAGCGAACTAAAGGCGGGTAACGCCCTGGCTGAGGTGCTATCAACTGCGATTACTACTTCTTCGGTGAGCGACGCCGGATCGGAGTGCGGTGTTTCAGCAGATCCTTTTGCCTTCCGTCAATGATGTAAGCAAGAGCTTGATAACTTAGGGTTAACTGCGAGGCTGCCTCGGTCAAGCGCGTTCGTTTTTGCGAGTGCCTGCCTGATTGAAGCGAGTTCGCAACAATCCTACTGAAACTGTGTAACGGAAAGCCTGAATATGTTTTCTTTCCAAACAGCCTGTCGGATGGTGGGGATAGAGAATCTTTGGCGGATACGAAGCACTAACGATAATGATGCTGATGGGCCATAAGGATTTGAAGACAACCATGCGCCACATTCGCGCCGTTCAGCTTCAATGGGACGTGCGGCCACTTCACCTTGTTCACAAGGCCACACGAAATACGGCCGCCAATGATGGCAGCCGTAAATTATTGAATCTATTGGTCGGGGCGAGAGGATTCGAACCTCCGACCTCTCGGTCCCAAACCGAGCGCACTACCAGGCTGTGCTACGCCCCGAAATTGAGTTTTCAACAAGTGAAAAGCTGAGGCATTCTAAGAGTCGCCTGTTGGCTGGTCAAGTTGGGCGTGTTCCGATGTTAGGAACTCGCGTGTTTTGAGGAGGGCGCGGGCCCGGTGGCTGAGTTGGTTTTTGATGGTGTCTGGTAGTTCGGCAAAGGTTTCGTCGAAGCCGGCTGGGACGAACAGTGGATCGTAGCCAAAGCCGCCGATGCCACGTGGCTCAAAAATGATCTTGCCGTTGCACGTGCCTTCGGATGTGTTTAGGACCACGCCATCCGGAAGTGCGATTGCCACGACACAAACGAATCGCGCCGCGCGTTGCTCGACTGGTACGTCAGCAAGCTCGGAGAGCAGTAGCGTTCGCCGATCTGCGTCCGAAGCACCCGCGCCGGCGTAACGCGCCGAATAGACACCGGGTGCGCCGCCGAGTGCTTCAACTTCCAAACCCGAATCATCAGCCAGCGCGCAAAGGCCAGTCGCACGCGCGTAGAACCGCGCTTTGATGATTGCGTTGTCAGCGTAGGTGTCGCCTGTCTCGGCAGGGACCTCAATGTCTCCGAACTCCTGCAAGGATCGGATGCGCCACGGAACGTCACCGAGAATAGTTTCGATCTCACGCACTTTGCCCGCGTTACGCGTGCCGAGGAGCAGTGAAGGGAATTGGGATCGGGTGTTCACTGGTTACGCGCCAAATTAATTTGATCCGGACGCAGAAGCGAGACGAAAGTGCTGAACTGTCCAAAGGCAGAGCGTGTCTTGCGCTCGATGCCAGTCGAGCTCAAACGCGTTTCGGTTTCCGCAAAAGTCGAATGGCCCAACGTATTCTGCAATTGCGACAATTCATCGCCTGACAGACGCCGGCCCTGAATCAGCAACAACGTCGAGATGAAGTTCATCAGTCGCGCTTCATCATTCGCGTAAGTAACGATCGCCGCCGTACTCTCGCGAGCCGAATCCTGTACGTTCTTTTTCTCTTCGGTAACCGCGGCCTTTCGCAATTCAACCAAGCACTGTCGCATGTTTTCAGTTTTACCCAACAGCACATAACCATCTGCAAACACCGCTGAGTACTCCTTCGCCGGATCCGGCTCGGCTTGCAGCCCCTCAAGAACCTGCGGGGGCGCGGCTTTTCCTGTTATCTGTCCTAGTGAAAATCGCAAAAGTTTTTCATCGCTCACGCGGGCTATCAACACCGATCCGTCAACTCCCGTCGACGGCTTCATCGTCAACAGCGGCGGACTCAACGCCGCGAGCGCTTCTTTGGGATTGTTGATGCCATAAAGCGACAGACTCGACTGCAACATCGACCCAAACAACACCGCGGGCAACGCATCGAGTTTGAACGCCACCGCATGGTCCAGCGAGTTCCATGCGGCCGCGGGTTCGCGGCTACGATAGATCGTCAACGACTCAAAATTGCCCGGCACGAGTTTCCAGAAGTTCTCATCACGCTGAGACGTTTGAAAAGCTGGCTGCAATCGCTCGACAACTCCCTGTTCGAGCGAGAACAGAAAACGATCTTCAATTCCGCCGCCCGACGGCACGGCGGTCCACGCAATACCGCGCAGAATTTTCGCGGCACTCAACGCGACCAGTCGTTGGAAATACTCATCGCCTGGTGGAAGGCCCATCAGCAGGGGGACCGTCCACGAAAAGAGTTTTGCCGAGTTAGCAGACGAGATGTAACCAAAGCCGAGTGACTGTCCCGTCGCCACACTCGAGCGCATCTGTGTAAACTCAGCATCGGTGCGGATGCTCGGTCGCGTGCCACTGCGAACTTCCAAACAACTCTTCAACGCATTGTCGCTGTTCGCCAGAATGATCGTAGTGCCGTGAATCGCGGCGACCAGCTTCCGATCGCCTCCAGGAACTGAGCATTCAAAACGATCGCCATCGCCAGTTGGTCCCACGCACGACGACGCTCCATACGCAAACTGAGCCAGACGCTTCACGCTTTCAATCATCACCGGTTTGGTCCGCCACCTGGAAGTATGCGTTTCGGCAATCAACGCGATCTCCGGTCTGACTTTCAACGTATCTTCCTGCTCGGAAGTGTTCAAACCCAACACAACCAACGCCACTTGAGTCCGCGCAAACAGCACGCTCTCAACCGGTCCGATTCCCGCTCGCGCTGCAGTGGTAAAGAATCTGTTGTCAGCGCTCGGCCCATTGCGGGTAATCGGAGCCGCGGCCTGCCAGACATCTGTGTGTTGAATGGTGCGCGCCACATCCGCCAGACTGTTGAATTCCACGTAGACGATTGCATCCGCAGGCGCGTAATCTGCGAGATCAGTTTTGGTCGGAAGGTTGAACCAAATCCCGGCCGCCGCTGCCAGGACGCCCAGCAGGACCAGAACCAGAACGATACGAAGGAGCTTCATTTGGCGAATCCTAGCTTTCCCGATCAACGACTGGCAAGCTGAGGAAGACTGTGTTACTTTGACTCGACTCCACGCTTATGACTTACCGCCTATTGTCTGCACAGGCCCTGGCAGAACAGGACTACGACAGTTTTCTGACGGAACTAGAGAAGTCGTTAACCGACGGACGAACGGATCCGAACGATGTCGTTCGCGACACGCTCTTCCAAATCTATTACGGAGCGACACGAAGCGACCCGACAGACCTCCCACTCGCGGCACGCGCGGCCTACCATACCTTCGATCCGCGGAACATTACCACCGAGCCCGAGTACTACACCGACATCGACGCAAAGCTCTATCAACAGCGCAAACCAATGATCTGGCTCTGGCAGATGTTCGACCGTTCCCCGCTCGGACAGAACGCGTTGCTCGGACATCGTTTTCGCCGGATGCTGGCGCCGCTCATCTTTCGCAGCGTCGGCAAAGACTTCAAGTGCTGGCACTTCGTCGAATGGTCGTTTGGCTACAACCTCTCGTTCGGCGACAACGTCGTGGTTCATCGTTGCGTGCTGCTTGACGATCGCGGCGGAATCGAGATCGGTAACGACGTCTCCATCTCAGACTACGTCAACATCTATTCCCACAGTCACGACATCTACGACATCCACAAGGTCGCAACACCGCAGACACGCATCGGTAACGGCGTTCGCCTGACCTACCATTCCACAGTTCTGGCCGGTGTCGAGGTCGGAGATGAGGCAATGATCGGCACGAGCGCCGTGGTTACCCGCAATGTCGAATCCGCTCACATCGTGGTTGGAATTCCCGCCCGAACGGTCAAGGTTAAAGACCGGTAGTTAGCGCAAAATTCGGAGCGCGGGCGGCTC
>DATNJO010000686.1:0-8075 GCA_035603895.1 Pyrinomonadaceae bacterium | reverse complement strand
CGTGTGGTACCGGCAACTGCGTGCGGGATTACCCGGCGGGTATCGGTTCTTCGCGAACTTGATCAGTTACGGGCGGAAGAAGGAAGACTAGCCACGGATTACACAGACTGACACGGATAGAGCCAGGCAATAAATGGCTAGGCTGGCGAGTCGGCCATCGCTTCTTGTTCGAGTGGTTCTTCGCCTTCGAGTTTGACGCGTGCGCGTTCGAGAAACGTTTTGATCATCTCGCGCACGCGTTTTTGCATTTCGGCGCTGATGGCGCTCTCGCCAACGAGGATCGCAAAACGGTGCAGGTCTTTCGCGTGTTTGCGCCGCAGTTCGACGTGCTGGGCGATCTTGATCAAAACTTTGTGGCCCCGCTCTTCGAACGCCGCTGCGTAGCGGAGATAGTTTTTCATCTCCGACCGCGCCGGCGACCACTCAAGACGTTCCGGAGAATCTTCCGTTTTCTCAACCGTGAAACTGGCATGAACCGCGCCAATGATCGGCACCTCCGCACGAACTACCCAACGGATGATGCCGCCCGCCTCGTTGCGTATGCCCTCGATCCCCGGCATGAGGTCGGCGAAATTGCGCAACTCGCCGAAAAACTCGCGGGCCCGTTCGAGCGTGGTCTGCAATTCCATTTGGTCTGCGTAGGAAGCCTTGATGCGAAACATTTGTTCTCCGTTAACCGTTTCTCCGAGAATGTTGATGCGCGGGTGTGGCAGTTTGGTTTTCTGCCCCACCGTTGCTAACTTACACGAGGAATATTCCGTAGTAAATATCTAACTGCATTTGGAAAGAATTATTTAATATGAAGGCCGCACAGACATGTCCGCGCTGCGATAAACGCGGGATGAAATCATGGTCTGAACTCACCGACGAGGAGCGCGAGGTGGTCAAGCGTCTACCGCTCTCCGCTAACTATTCCCTCGAGGAGCGCCAGGCGACCCACCGCTGGTGCACCCGTTGCTGGTACGAATCCACCGGCACGCCAACGCAAACTTAAAGAATCCGGTTGTAGCTGTCGCGGATGGCTTGCATCTGTTCGATCAGTGTTTCCTGAAGCTCGGTCACTGAAGCGAAGCCCATCCGCATGGCGACGTCGCGGGCGGTAACGTGATTGGGGTCGGGAAGGCGCGTCGAGCGGCCGACGATCAGTCGCAGGTTGTGATCGATGGAGCGCAGCAGACTGTAGCCCGTGCTCATCGTCGTGAAATCCTCGTCGCTTAAAGAACCTTCTTCGCGAAGATTTTCGAGCGTCAAAGCGGTCGAACGATCCTCGCCGCCATCGACGACCTCATCGCGCAGTTGCAAGTAACGCGTCGCGAAATAAACGTCGAGCATTCCTCCCGGACCGTATTTGATGTCTATTCCCGCGCGACGGCTGCGACTGCCCTTCTCTTTTTCCAAACGATCGCGAACACGACGCGTTTCCAGCTTTAATTCCTGCCGATCGAAATGCAACGCGTTCTCGTGAATGCGGTGTCGCGCGTGCGTCTCGATCATTTTTCCCAGTTCGAGATCGCCGCCGACCGCGCGCAGTTTCACATAAGCAAGCCATTCCCACGGCGCGCTCTCTTCTTTCAAGTAATCGAGAAAACCATCGGCACTCGTCACGAGCGGTCCGTTTTTGCCGTGCGGACGCAAACGCAAGTCGACTCGATACAGATAACCCTCACGCGTGATGCTCGAAAGCGCCGCGATCATCAGCTCGATCAGGCGCGCGTAAGTTTCGTCCTGCGTGAGCGTCTTGATCGGGGATGGGACCAGCGAGTCGTAAGTGAACAAAACGTCGAGATCGGATCCGTAGTCGACGCCGCCACTGCCAAGACGTCCCAAACCGTAGATCGCGATTCGTGGTCCACCGGCGAACGAACCGTAACGCCGCGCCATTTCACGGCGTGCGATCAGGTACGACACGTTCAAGCTCGCGATGGCGAGTTCTGTTTGCAAACGATTGGTGTCGAAGATCGATAACTCGCCGGAGATGTCGAGCGCGCCGATCTCCGCGATCAACTCCGCCCATTTCAAACGAAACGCAGCAAGCTCGGCGTGAAAGGTACTTTCCACGTCGATCGCGGCGCGCAAGATCGCGCGATAGTCGCGGCGCAAAGCGGTGTCTGCAGACGCGCCGAGGGAACCGATCAAAGCCGGGTTCGCGGCGATCATTTCCGCAAAGAAATCTGACGAGCCACAGACGCGCATCAGCGTCCGCAAATTAGTTTGCGAGAGATGAAGCCGGCGGTCTGTTTTTTCGAGTGAAGCGGCGATGCGGGCTGCGTGGACCAATGCGCGATGCGGATTTAAAGACTCGGCGGCAAACGACAACAACAACTGGGCCACGGACTTTGGACTTGAAACGTTGTCAGTGTGTGATCCAAGTACGCGCGCCGCACTGAGCGCCAGCGTGAGATCTTTGTCTCCCGTCTCAGTAACCTCGACGGGTTTTGAAATCTGTTCGAAGTCACCGAAGAGACGGTCATAAGTTGTTCGAACGCGGCGCGTGTGCGCCGTCAAAGTAGACACGAATTCTTGCGGATTGGAAAAGCCGATACGACGGCCGATCAGAGCGCGGGATTCTTCAGAATCAGGGACCGTGTGGGTTTGTAGCCCGTGCTCCATTTGCAGCCGGTGCTCGAGCGTGCGCAGAAAACAATAAGCGTCTGACAGTTCGCTGCGTTCCTGCTGCGTAATGAACTCGCGATCGGCCAGCCGGCCAAGACTCACGAGCGTGTGCGACACCCGCAACCAATCATCGCGTCCGCCATGCGCGAGCTGAAGCGCTTGCGCGATAAACTCAATCTCACGAATCCCGCCGCGGCCCAACTTCACGTTGAACCCACTCTTCTTCTCGGTCTGGCGATCGATCTTCTGTTTCGCTAGTCGAACACTCTCCAACGCACCGCTTACCGAAACATCAGGCCGAAAAACATGAGGCGTGACCGCTTCCTTGAAACTCGCAAACAACTCCGCCGAACCAGCCGCCGCACGCGAACGAATCAACGCCTGACGTTCCCAATCCTGCGCCGAACTCTTGTAGTAACGCGTCGCTTCCTGAAGCGAACACGCGAGCGCACCGTCGCGCCCATGCGGACGCAAACGCAGATCGACGCGATAAGCCGCACCTTCACCACCCGACTGGCCCACGATTCGCGCGGTCGTCTCCGACAGTTTGACGAAATACTCGCGATTGCTGACTTCGCCGCGTTGCCCGATGCCTGACGTCGTTCCCTCGTCCGAATATAAAAAGACAAGGTCGATGTCGGAAGCGTAGTTGAGTTCCATCGAACCCAACTTCCCGAGTGCCATGACACAAAACTCGGCATTCGCGATACGGCCGCGCTCGTCCAGGTGCTGCGGCAAACCGTAACGGTTGTCGAGATCCTGCCGCGCGAGACTCAACGCGTAATCCAGAATTGCGTCCGCGAGGTTCGACAGCTCTTCCATCGTTTCCACGAGTGTGTGCGAACGACGAATGTCGTGCAGGTATGTACGCAACAGTTCGCGGCGGCGAAAACGGGCCAGGAGATTTTGGGGATTGAGCGAAGAGTTGGTGAGGGCGAATCGTGCGAGAGATTCCTTCAGATCGTCCAGCGAACGAACACGCGGTTCGGTGCGCTCGCGTGCGAGCCACGTAAAGTATTCGGGATTCTGTTCGAGCGTGGTGGCGAGTAGCGGGCTCCACGCGGCCAGCGCAAGCGTGTCCGCCAGCAACGCTTTTTGCCCCGGCTGCGTTGTCAGGCTTTTATAGGCACGCGGCTGCTCGTTCGACAGTCGATCGAGAAACAGCCGCGCACCATTCTGGTCCGGGAGATCACGAAGCAGAAATTCAATGTTGGGCTCGACTTTGGCCACGGCCATAGTATAAGCCACGGACGAACACCGATTTTCACTGAGTCAGTGTTCGTCCGTGTTCATCTGCGGCCGCTTAAATGTCGTAGTAAAGCGAAAACTCCAGCGGATGCGGGCGCATGCGCAGGGGCGTGATCTCGCGATCTCGTTTGTAGCCGATCCACCTGTCGATCAACTGTGGACTGAACACGTCACCCTTCAATAAGAAGTCGTGATCGTTTTCCAGCGCCTTCAGCGAATCGTCGAGCGAACCCGGCAACGTCGGCACATCTTTCAATTCCTCTGGCGAGAGATCGTAGATGTCCTTCTCGAGCGGGTCGCCGGGATCGATCCGGTTCTGCACGCCGTCGAGTCCCGCCAACATCATCGCCGCAAACGCGAGGTACGCATTGCACGACGGATCGGGCGGACGAAACTCAAGCCGCTTCAGTTTCGGATTCGTTGAAAACATCGGAATACGAATCGCAGCCGAACGATTACGCGCGGAGTAAGCAAGGTTCACCGGCGCTTCAAAACCCGGCACGAGCCGTTTGTAACTGTTCGTCGTCGGCGCAGCAAAAGCCACAATTGCCGCCGCGTGCTTCAACAAACCACCGATGTAGAATCGCGCCATCTCCGACAGTCCCGCATATCCATCACCAGCGAACAGCGGTTTCTCGCCCTTCCACAACGATTGATGAACGTGCATTCCCGATCCGTTATCACCAAACAACGGCTTCGGCATGAATGTCGCTGACTTGCCATACTCGTGTGCAGTATTGCGAACTACGTATTTGAATATTTGCAGATTGTCGGCGGTACCCAACAGCGTTGAGTAACGAAAGTCGATTTCGCATTGGCCCGCGGTCGCAACTTCATGGTGATGGCACTCAACATGAACCCCACACTTTTCCAACGTCAGCGAGATCTCCGAACGCAGATCGGCCAGCGAGTCGATCGGAGGAACAGGCACGTAACCTTCCTTCGGACGAATGCGGTAGCCGAGATTTGAGCCCGCAAATTCGTTCGCATCACGGCCGCTGTTCCAGTGACCTTCGTCGGAGTCGATCGCGTAACCGGCAGAGTGTTGTTCGTTATGAAACTTGACGGAATCAAAGACGAAAAACTCTGCTTCGGGACCAAAGTAAGCCGTGTCGGCGAGTCCGGTGAACTTGAGATAACTTTCCGCGCGTTGCGCCACTGAGCGTGGATCGAAAGCGTAACCCTCTTTCGTTATCGGATCGACGGCGCTACCGATCAGACAAAGCGTCGGTTGTTCCGAAAACGGATCCATCCAGAAGCGAGTAGCGTCGGGAACGAGCAGCATGTCTGACTCGTGGATCGCCGCCCAGCCGCGGATTGAAGAAGCATCGAAACCAAAGCCATCTTCAAACTGGTCTTCGCCCAGTTCGCTGATGGGAAACGTAAGGTGTTGCCAGGAGCCGGGTAAATCGGTGAAACGAACAGAGACGAACTTAGCGCCCTGCTCGGTAGCGTATTTCAAGACAGTCTTAGGGTTCATGTGATCTCCTGAAGGTTTTATAGGGAGTGTTGGGGGTACCCTTCGCCCCGGCGCGAAATTTGGTGCGAAGTATGTGGGAAGCTGCGACGAGTATCGTAAACCGAGCGTGCGTCATAGAACGACGGCGCGATGTAAAAAACAGCCATTATAAACAGGGAGGATTTGATGTCAAGGGTGAATTCGCCCCGCTGCACTTTCACAAAAGGTCAACATTTTGGAAAAGTTATAGACCGCACCGGCCATTTTCTGTTACATTGCGCCACTAAAGCGTTCCACCCAAACACAACTCCGCAACTCGATTCGGGATAATGTGCATCAGTGTTTCTGATTTAATTCTTATTATCAAAGTGGCTTTGCCAGCAGAGGTGTACATGTCTTCTCTGTGTTCTCTGTGCCTCTGTGGTTAATGAATGCCTAAGAAAATACAACCACAAAGGCACAGAGAACACAGAGAAGAAGTTCAGAAAGAGACTTTTCGGGCGGGCTCATGAAAGTTTTAGTTTTAAGGCAGGAGATTGCTTAATTGACCACGGCTATCGAGCAGACGCTCGAAACTTATGGAATCGAAAACTGGGGTGCTGGGTACTTTGATGTAAACCGGAAGGGAAATCTTATCGTCCGACCCGTCGAAGGCGACCCTCGCTCGGCCGACCTCAAAGAGATTATCGACGATCTTGCCAAGCGCGGAATCACCGCGCCCGTGCTGCTGCGTTTTCCACAACTCGTTGCCGCCCAGGTTAGAAAACTTCAGCGGGCGTTCAGCCGCTCGATTCGCGAGTTTGAGTATCAGGGCGCGCACATGTGCGTTTACCCGATGAAAGTGAACCAGCAACGCGCAGTGGTCGAGGAATACCTGCGCGAAGGCTCGCGCTACGACTTCGGACTGGAAGCGGGTTCGAAAGCGGAGCTTTATGCCGCACTCGCACTCGAACAGCCGGGCGACAGCCTGCTGGTGCTGAATGGTTTCAAGGACCAGGAGTTTATCGAGCTCGCCTTTGCCGGGGCGAAAGTCGGAAAGCGAGTCGTCATCGTCATAGAGAAGTTGAACGAACTCGATCACGTGCTCAACGTCGCCGAACGCGAAGACGGACCACTGCCAATGATCGGCATGCGCGTCAAGCTCTACTCGAAAGGTTCGGGACGCTGGGAAAAATCCGGAGGCGAGGCTGCCAAGTTTGGTTTGACGACGACCGAGTTACTGGAAGTGATTCGCCGGCTCGAAGAAGCTGATCGCATGGACATGCTGAAGCTGCTTCACTTCCACATCGGTTCGCAGCTCACTGACATCAAGCGCATCAAGAATGCGATGAAGGAAGCCGCGCGCGTCTACGCGAAGGTTTTCCAGATGAAGGCGCCGATTGAGTTTCTCGACGTCGGCGGCGGCATGGCGGTTGACTACGACGGTTCGAAAACTGCTTTCGATTCGTCGGCAAATTACACCGCGCAGGAGTTTGCCAACGACGTCATCTACGTGATCAAGCAGGTCTGCGATGACGAGAACGTGCCGCACCCAACAATCATTCAGGAGTCCGGACGTTTTCTGGCCGCCTATCACGCGATCCTCGTGACCAACGTTCTCGACGAGATCGAAACAGTCGTTGAAGACATCACGCCGATCGAGATTGGTGAAGACGACCCGCAAGTAGTGATCGAACTCGGCGATCTGCGCGAGTCGATAACTGTTAAGAACTATCGCGAGTATTACCACGACGCGCTCGAACATCGTGAAGAGCTGTTTACGTTGTTCAATCTCGGTCTGATCTCTTTGGAAGATCGCGCGAAGGGCGAAGTGCTTTTCTGGGACGTTTGCGAACGCGCGGACAAGTATGCACAGCAGGCGAAGTATGTTTCGGAAGAGTTTGGCGAACTGCGCCGCCTGCTGTCCGTGAAATACCTGACGAACTTTTCGGTGTTTCGTTCGGTGCCGGATCACTGGGCGCTGGATCAACTGTTTCCGATCGTGCCGATTCATCACTTGAACAAAACGCCCACGGAGTACACGACGCTTTGCGACATCACTTGCGACTCGGATGGTATCGTCGACAAGTTTGTCGATCTTCATGACGTGAAGCAGGTGCTGGAGTTGCACCCGCTCAATCCTGAGGAGCCGTATTACCTGGCGTTCTTGCTGGTCGGCGCGTATCAGGAAGTGATGGGCAACAATCACAATCTGTTTGGCGCTCCGCACGAAGCGCACATTCACATTGATGAGGGAGGTTTTCTCATCAAGAAAGTTATCAAGGGAACGACTGTCGGCGCTGCGGCTGAGCGTGCACGTTATGAGCGCAGCCTGCTGCACGACGGCTTCCGGCGTTTGATCAGCCGGCGCGTGAAAGAAGGCGAGCTTAGTGAAGCCGAAGGCGCCGACTTGGCCCAGTTCTATGAAGCTCGCTACGACGCTTACACCTATTTGGCAGTTAACGGAGTAAAGCAGCGTTCGCGAAGAAAAACAGATTATTAAGATGTAATACGTAAGCTGAAAACCGTAGCTTCGAGAGGTTGACAACCTGCATGGTCACTCAACGAAAACCAAAAGCATCGAAGTACCTGACCACCCCCACGCGGCCCGTTCAAGTGGACCGCGATCGATCGGTGGCGGGATTACTTGAGAAGATGGAAGGAACAGGCTTTGGAGGCCGGCAACTTGCCGAGGCGCATCGCATCTGGCTCGACATGCTCGGCGATAACACGACCATCATGGTCGCTGGTTCCGGAGCGCTGATCCCAGCGGGCA
>DATNJO010000685.1:0-6794 GCA_035603895.1 Pyrinomonadaceae bacterium | reverse complement strand
GTTGATGTTAACGGCGTGGGGAACTGCGAGTGCAGTTGGTCCGTTGTTGATTGCCTATCTGCGTCAGACTACGGGTTCGTATCATCGTCCGCTTCACGTGATTGCAATCGTGATGGCTGTCTCGGCGCTACTGCCGCTCGTGATGTTCGCACCCGGACCGCGCACGCGAAGAGAGCCTGAAGTTGGTGAAACACAAACAACACCGCGATCGAAGGCTGCGTAAAAGGGAGATTTCTTTGTGTCTCTGTGGTTAATTTTCCTAAGCATCATTGAACCACAGAGGCACAGAGACACAGAGAGGAAGATCTCGAGAAGTTGAGCGAGAGATGAAAATTCGCATTGGGGGAAGGTGAATCTCCAACCTAGATTTTGGGAACAGTGACCCAGTCCATGGCACTGCCGATGCGGCTGCTCTTTAAATCACGAATGCCGACACGCACTTGGTAAAGACCGCCAGGCACGAGTGTGCTGAACCTGTAGATCGAGCGCTTGGGATGTTTTCCTGAACCCGGCGTTGTCGCGGCGTTCGAACTGCGCGGAAAGATGCGCAAGCGTCCCACAAAGCTGTCGATCGGTTTGCCTTTGTCGTCGTAACAGATGCCGCCGAGGTCGACGTCGGCCGAGAGCTTTCCATCGATAAGATCGAAACTCAGAGCCTCTTCGTCGATCGAGATGGTCGCGACCACGCGCGTGCCGAAACCCGGCATTTGCACGAATCGCAGATCCACCACCGTCGGTATCTCACGCTGCGTGACAGGGGCATCGATCACCCAACGCATGTCTTCTTCACGTGCTTTCGCCGTGTCCTTGTTCGACTTTTTCTTGATGTTCAGTAATGGCAGAGCGGCGGATTTGAAGTAGCCGCTACGCACCCGAACGGTGAGATCGGGCCGGCCGATGATGCTGATCTCGATCTGTTTGAACTTGCCTCGTTTTTGTTCTTCGGTGTCGGGCTTCCAGGCTAGCAGATAGAAGTTGGCTGTCTCGTCTATTATCTTTTCCACCCACTGGGCCATTGGCGCATTTGTATTGCGGAATGCTTTGCCGCCCGTGTCCTTGGCGAGCGCATTAAGGCCGTCCTGTGAAGCAGAGATTTCTCCGATCGTAGCTCCAGCCAATTTACCGTCGTTGCTCATCGGCTTGTTATTGGTGACGTCGATTGAGTCGCTAACGATACCGCGTGCGTCGAGCGTGTAGATCACCACGCCCGCTTTGCCGGCTGCGTCGGTTACTCTTTTGATCCGATCGATTGCGCCGCTTTTGACGTCGTTGAGATAAAAACCGTCAGAGATAAAGAACACCAGTTTGCGTCCTGGGATCTGAGCGGCAGTGCGCATCAATCCCTCGAGCAGTCGCAGCGTGTCATCCGTCGCGGGAGCAGACTCCACCACCATCTGCTGCGCGCGCATTCTGACTTGTTGTCTGGCCGCCTGAGGAGAAATCGTGCAGATAGTTTCCCTGCCGGCTCGAAAACAGGCTTGCTTCTGAATCTCCTGCACGTAGAAGGTCATCATCTGTTCGTCGCCTTCGCGGATCTTCATCGCGATGTACTCAGACATCGGCGGTTGTAGCATGTCTGACTTTGTGTTTGTGCGGTAGTTCAGACGCGCAACGGCTGAGCGCAATGCTTCTTTATCGGCGGTGAACTGTTGCAGAAATCCGATTTGTCCGCTGGGTGAAGCGATGGCAACTAAATCTCCCTCGCCGATACCACGATCGATGAAGTCGAGCAACGCCTTTCGTGTCCTGGCCAAACTATCTGGCGCCAGGTGCAGATCGTCGACGAAGAAAATGACGGCTCGCCGCTGTGTGTCGGGTCTAGTTGTGTCGCCCGACTTTGCCTCGACCGGCGCGTCAGACTTCACTTCTTCACGCTTGCCAACACCACCGGATTTGATTAGTTCAAAGAAGGATATTTCCCGCTGCGTCTTATCGATCTTCAACTGAAACTGTTCCGGTTTCAGACCATCGACGAACTTTCGATTTTTGTCGAAGACCATCACGTCAGTTTGTACCAGCGAAGTATCAAACTTGATGACGTCCTGTGCGTCGCCGCTCGGCTCAGGTTTGGCTTGACTGAAGACCGTGGCGGGCAACAGAAAAAGACACGCACAAAGACTAGCTATGGATAGCAGGGAAACTTTGACTCTCGACATAGTTGTTACCCTCAGTCACCGAGTTGTTGCGCAAAACGATTCGGCCGTGCGAGACGTCGACAGCATACGACCGCGTCCTCTGTCGAGTATAAGGAGCCTGACGGCGAGCAAGTTTACCCGAACTTGCGTTCGGGGCGTTAGAGAGTTTGCGGGCTTGGGATACGGTTTACAGTTTCGATTTTCCGGTTTACCATCTTGCCACTTTCAGGCTGTTCTCAGAGCCTGCGCCTTGCCCACTTGGCTGCAAGTCCGAATAGTGAACAACAGCGCGAGCTCTCCAATCCATGAAATCCTCAGTTCGTATATGGAAGGCGCAACGCTGGACAATCTCAAGGAAAGGTTTAGGACGTGGATGAACGACGACAAGATCGTTCGCCTGGATCTTATCTTCGGACTGCGAGGCTGGGGGCTTGTGCTGTATGGAGCCCTTCCGGCGAATCTGGCGCTACTCGGTGTCCTGGAAATAAAGCTGGCAAACCTGGATCGACTCACGTCTTTCCTGGTTCCGGTTGTTTTCTTGCCGCTGCTAACAACGTTTCTCCTGATCAGACACCGCCAGCGTGAGTGGTATCTCACGACGAAGCTGCTGACGACGCGAAGTCTCATCGTGACGGCGATCATTTTTCTGCTGTCGACTCTGATTAGCGGAGTCTCCGGGATAATTCAGGGAAAATATGTCGTGTCGTGGGGTTTCTTCGGAACGAGAAGTCATCTGATTACGATTGCCGAGTCGTTCATTATCGCACTCGGTAGTCTCGTGCTGACGTCAACTTTGTTTCTCACGCTTCTGACCAGAGAGAGTAATCTTCCCGGGTTACCTTCAGTCGACTATGTCAAACTGTTGGCTCAAGTCCGCAGCGATCTGAAGCAATTGCAGCAGAGTGGAGTTTGGACAGGGGCGGCGGGATTAAACGGCGACATCGCAGAGCGAGCGGAGACCATCGACAAGAATCTCGCAACGCTACTGAGTTACTCGCATCAAGGTTTGGCGAACCGCTCTCTCGCTCGCGTTAGAGACAGTATCAAGAGTTTCCGCAGGAGTATTGAGAGAATCAGCAACGGTGCAAACGAACAGTCCAGGAACATTAGCTGGGCTCGATCTTTTGGCGCCGCAATGGCCGCGCCCGGAAGCAATGGGACCGAAGCAATGCAACCGGCAGCCGCTCAGCTCGACGCTTCCAATATTCGTCTCCTGAAAGAATTGCCTTTGGGGTAAATGACATGCCGATGCCGATCAGATATGCCGTCATTGCACTGAAACGAAATCAGGTCGACGCTGTTGTGGGCCAGCTTACTAACATACCGATGCCGTCTGTTGCGAATTGGCTCCAGCAACAGAAGATGACCCTGTATGGAAACACGATGGAAGACTGGAAGCCTTTCAACGGCCAGAGTGTTGATGAGTTTCTTGCGGGAGACTACGAAGGGGTAACGTTCTATTCCGAAACTCCGTTGTTCGATAGTCTAAGAGACGATCTGTCAAACACTCCAATCCTGGTCGGAGCACAGATCGAACTATTCTTTCTGGACGTCTTTGCTCTTTTCTCTACGTGGCATCAGCGGCTCGCAGAGCGGCTCGACATCTCGATTGCCGACAATCGCGATAAGAAGTGTTGTCTGGTGATCCCTAACGGCATTTCAACCGAGATGACTCACATCCTGCAAAAATACGGGCAGGTGTGGAGCAACGTAGTCCAAGGGTATCTGCACGGGAACTTCTGCCCGATCATACTGAGAGCGGATGATCTAACCAATCTCACACGATTCTTGCCGAGACTTCCTCGACTTGGCGAGCGGCCCAATTCGGCGCGAGGAGATGAAATGGCCCAGGCTTGGGGAACCGGACAAAGGCCGGTTTTAAGTTAAAGCAATCCGGGACATGGAGAAACAAGGCAAGATAATCACCTTCTATTCGTATAAGGGTGGGGTTGGCCGCAGCATGGCGCTCGCTAATGTAGGCTGGCTCTTGGCCACGAAGTATGGACGAAACGTACTCGTAGTCGATTGGGATTTGGAAGCTCCTGGTCTGCATCGTTTCTTCGGAATCGGCGAGAACGAAATAGATACCGGACTCATCGATCTGTTCGAGAAGTACAAGACCCGATTGAAGGAAGAGAAGGGCTCGTTACCAACAACACTGGTCGATATCAAGAGTTCATTGATCAAGGTTCCTTTAAAAGAGGCTCTCAATGGCGGCTCCTTATCGTTATTGGGCGCCGGCAAACAGGGCTCGGGTTATGCAAAGAGGGTCAATGAGTTTGATTGGAACGACTTCTATGAAACGTGGCACGGGTATGGGTTCTTTGAATTTTTGAAAACCGAACTCAAGCAGACGGCGGAAATAGTTCTGCTTGATAGCCGGACGGGCGTTACTGACATCGGCAGCATCTGCACATTGCAGCTTCCAGACGTAGTCGTGTTGCTGTTTGCGCTTAACGAACAGAACATATCCGGGACGGAATTCATTGCCAAGAGTATCATCGAAAACGCTCCGAAGCTCTCGGAAAAAGCTAAAACTCCGGTAATCATGATCAGGCCAGCTCGAGTAGAGAAGTATCTCGAGCAAGACAAGAAGAATGAGTGGGAAGAGAAGGCTTCGAAACGGCTAAGGAAATATCTGCCGCCTGAGAACCAGGACAACGCGTTGAAGTTTCTGAAACAGAATTCGATTCCGTATATCGGCGCGTATAGTTTTGGCGAAACTCCGCTCGCCACCGAGTCGGTTGATCGGCAAGCTGATGAACCGGCAGTGTCGTTTGATGCACTGGCAGTGTCGATTTTGAAAGTTTGTGGTTTATGGACTGACGACGAGCGGCGATCTATCGCAGGAAGTATTGAGTATGCTTCAGCCAGACTTATTCAGGTGTCGCTAGGTTATCTGCTGGGCATCATGGCACTGTTCGCTTTTTTGCTAGTGAAGCTGTGGCCAAGCATCGATACACTCGGCGGGTGGGTTAAGAGCGGTTCCATTTTTGGAATACACTTCTCGCTCAACCCGACCCCACGATTGTTTTTGATCTCACTAGTTGCAGCCGGCCTTGGAGCTTGCCTGACCGTCATGAGGGAACTGACATGGCAACTGGGAAATAAAAGTCTACGGAGGCCCTTTCTCCGGCAGCTATACTTGCAGCCATTGATCGGAATGGTGTCAGGTTTCTTCGTAGCGTTGCTAACTATGAACCTCATTAGAGATGCGAGCCAGGTGAGCGTGTTTAGCGTCGCCGCAATTGCCGCTATCGTCGGAATATTTTATGAGCAGGTGTGGAGGAAACTAGTCGACATTTTTAAGGTCATACTTACAAATGACCAAAGATAAGCTGGGCGTTGGATTCATCGGCAGCGGATTCGTGGCGAGGTTTCATCTTGAGGCTTGGCGTGGCGTTCGAGATGCGGATGTGCTTGGGGTTTACAGTCCCAACACAGCGCATGCTGAGGCAACGGCCGCGAGAGCCAGAGAGCTTCGTGTCGGCAATGCGCGCGCATTCAAATCGATTGAGGAGATGATTGCTGCTCCGGAGATCGATTGTGTGTGGCTTTGTGGTCCAAACCACCAACGCGTGCAGAACATGGAAGCAATCTGCAATGCGCTTGAAGCCGGCAAAGGTAAGCTGATCGGAATTGCTTGTGAGAAGCCGTTGGCGCGCAACGTCAGCGAGGCGCGTCGCATGGTCCAGCTCGTCGAACAGTCAGGATTGCTACACGGCTATCTTGAGGATCAGATATTCGCGCCGAGTGTGACGCGCGGCCGCGAGATCTTATGGAGTCGAGCGGCTGCATTAACTGGCCGGCCATATCTTGCGCGCGCCGCTGAAGAACACAGTGGTCCACATTCAGCCTGGTTCTGGCAGGGTGAACTGCAAGGCGGCGGTGTTCTCAACGACATGATGTGTCACAGCATCGAAGTCGGGCGTTTTATGCTGACCAAACCCGGCGCACCGCGCACGAGTATCCGGCCACTGAAAGTGTCGGCGCAGATCGCGAGTTTGAAATGGTCGCGAACTGAATATGCTGAGATTCTCAAACAGAACATGGGCGCCGCAGTCGATTACAAGACCAGGCCGGCCGAGGATTTTGCACGGGCCACAATTGACTACGTTGACGAGGACAACAATCCGCTCATTGTAGAAGTGACGACTTCGTGGAGCTACGTTGGTCCAGGCTTGCGTTTGACGCTTGAAGTGCTTGGTCCGGAATACTCACTCTCCATGAACTCGCTCGATAGTGGATTGAAGTTATTTTTGAGCCGTGAGGTGAAAGGCGCCGCCGGTGAAGACCTCGTTGAAAAGCAGAATGCCGAACAGGGTTTGATGCCGGTGCTGGGAAACGAGGCCGCCGAGTATGGCTACGAAGCACAGGATCGCTATTTTGTTCAATGCTTCCTCGACGGCCGGCAACCGGAAGAAAGTTTCCACGATGGTCTGGAAGTGACAGAGCTGCTGATGACTGCTTACATGAGCGCAGAGCAGGAACGCACAATTCACTTCCGGCCTGACGGACTCGATTCGTACGTTCCGCTGGTTGCTCGAGGATTGTGGACCGGCAGGTGAGCCACAAAAAGCACAAGAGGCGCATGAAGCAGAAAGGAGTTGGCTACCACCCTTTTTCTCTCTTGTGCCTTTTGTGCTTCTTGTGCCTCTT
>DATNJO010000684.1:0-7270 GCA_035603895.1 Pyrinomonadaceae bacterium | reverse complement strand
AACGCGTCAAATTCATCCGCGCCACGCCCGCGGGAAACGCGATAAACGTGCGTATCGCCGGCAGCAACCGGCTCACAAAAACGATCGCCTCGCCGTATTTCGCAAACCAGCGATCCGCAATATCCAGATCGTGTCGCGACAGCAGGATGTACTTGCCGTACTTTTCAATCACCGGGCGGCCGCCGTACATGCCGACCCAATACGCCACCAGCGAACCAAGCACGCAGCCAACAGCGCCAGCGACGCCGACCCACCACAGATTCATCTCGCCTTTCGACACGAGATATCCTGAGAACGGCATGATGATCTCGGAGGGCAATGGAATACACGCCGACTCGATCGCCATTAACAAGACAATTCCGCCGTAGCCGAGCTTTGAAATCGTAGCGATGATGAAGGCCGAGAGTATGCCGATGATTTTTGCAACCATATTTGCGTTTGAAACTGAGGTGGAATCAACGATCTTGCCAGCCATGCTGGCCGATTAGTGGGACAAAGGCGCAGCCACCGTGGTCTTCTTCACGATGACCAGTTTCTGTTTTGATCACTCGTATTAACCGTTGTGCTTCGCGCGAATCGCCAACCGGCACGATGAGACGCCCGCCGATCTTCAGTTGCGCGATCAAAGGATCGGGAACGGTTGGACCACCGGCCGCAACCAGAATCGCGTTGTAAGGCGCGTGCGCGGCCCAGCCGAGCGTGCCGTCGAAACATTTTACCGTGGCGTTGTAAATTTCGAGTTGACGTATTCGCGCTTGTGCTTCGCGCGCGAGATCGCCGATGCGTTCGATTGAGTAAACCTGGGCGGCGATGAATGCCAGCACCGCGGTTTGATAACCGGAACCGGCGCCAATCTCCAACACTCGACTATCGCGGTCGAGCTCGAGCAGTTCCGTCATGCGAGCGACGATGAATGGTTGTGAGATTGTTTGGTTCGCGCTGATCGGCAACGCGTGATCGCCGTAAGCCCGGCTCTGCAACGCTTCCGGCACGAAGAAGTGACGCGGCACACTGCGCATCGCTTCTAGCACTTGCGGATCTCTGATGCCGTAGTGCTCGCGTAAACGCGTTACCATTCGCTCCCGCGGAATGGAATATTCGTATTTCCGATTGGTGATTGCCAATTGTTGATTGCCGATTCTCGATAGCTGACTGTCCATTATTAGCTTGAAAATTGACAATCAGCAATCGACAATCGGAAATCGACAATACCCTAACTCTTGTGGACTAAATCGGAGTCTTTCAGGTAATTCCACGTTTCGAGCGCTGTTAGTGCACGATGGTCGGTCATGTCGCTGCGCAGCGGAGTGACGGAAACGTAACCCTCTTTCACTGCGTGGTAGTCAGTGCCTTCGACGGAATCACCGTCGAAGTACTCTTCACCGATCCAAAAGTAAGGCTTGCCGCGTGGATCGATGTGCTCGCTGATCACTGGCCGTGCGTTCTTGATGCCCTGTCGCGTGACCTTCACGCCTTTGATCTCGCCGGACGGGATATTGATGTTCAGCAGCGTTCCTTCCGGCAATCCCTCGTCGAGCACTTTGCGCGTGGCGACGACCGCGAACGCAGCGGCCTCTGAGAAGTCGAAGTTATCGCGCGCGACTAAACTCACCGCAAGACCGGGAACGCCGAGAATCGCGGCTTCAAGCGCGCCGGCGACAGTACCGGAATAAGTCGCATCGTCGCCGAGGTTGCCGCCGTGATTGATTCCGGAAACGCAGATGTTGGGGAGTTCGTCTTTGGGAAGAATTTTGTTGAGTGCGAGCGTGACGCAGTCAGTGGGAGTGCCGTCGATGGCCCAGTGACGCCCGTCGAGTTGTCTGATACGCAGCGGCCTGGCAAGCGTCAGACTGTGTGAAGCGCCGCTCATCTCCGAAGCGGGGGCGACAACGTAGACGTCGCCCACCTGCTTCAGGGCTTCTTCGAGTTTGATAAGCCCGTCGGAGTGGATGCCGTCGTCGTTGGTGATCAAAATGCGCGTCATACTCTTTTCACACTCGGCGATTCGCGTCGCACACTCCAGTTTCGGCTGGCTCGCTCACTCAGGAGCGTCCGGTTTTTGAATCCTGGTTGACGACTGGTGAGATAAGAGTACGGGCCGTGGCGTGTGTTAGCGGAGAAAAGCTAATCGCGCGGGATGCGCATTCGGCCTTTTTTCTTGTTGCGCTTACGGGCCAGGGCTGATTTTAGTTTGGCCTTTTGACCGGGCGGAATAAAGAAGGCGTGCTTTTTGGCGTCCTTGATGATCTCCTCGGTCATCACCTTGCGCTTGAAGCGCCGCAGTGCGCTTTCAATCGATTCACCCTGATTAACAGTAACTATTGCCATTCGATTCTCTGCTTTCCCTTTCTTAGATCCTTTGCAGGAGAGCTATTTAACACGTCCCAAGCGCTCCCGGTCAAGTTGCGAACGCTGTATCAGAAACCCACCAACAAAGTTGGTGGTACTTTCAATATCTAACCTACGGGGGAGGTAGGTCAAATCTGAAAGTACCACCGACTTCGTCGGTGGGTTTCTGACGCACTACCTAAAAAAACCCCGCGGACAGAGGCTGTTCGCGGGGTTCAAGAATTTACGAACCGAGTTAAACCAACACTGCTTCCGCTTCCGCGGGTTCCTCTTTCTTCCGGCCCAGACCCTTGATCTGCACCGGCTTGTCGGCCTCTTTAGTGGGCAACTGCTTATTCAATACCATTTCCTGGTAAAGCTTCCGCATCATGACGGCTTCCTCGTGAGCTGTCTTCGGTCCCTCCATTTGCGGCTTGTTAGGCCGCGCCAAATCCACTTCATTCAAGATCAAACTGTGCGAACTGTCGGCCATGTGGACGTCCTTGCCGCCCGCGAAGATCTCGTGCCGGCCATGCTGCTGGTACCACTTCGCGACGGTCGCATTCTGGTGCATGTTCTCGATGATATTTCTCCAACCGATACCCGTGTTGTAAGCACAGAAGGAGATTTCGCCTTCCTGCGTGCCATACGGGATGATGCACATTTCAGTGCGACGGAAGTCGTAGTTGAAGAGATCCTGGAACCACATGCCTGCGATGAAGAGAAAGTTCCAACGGTCAGCACGACGCGCTTGAATATCCTGTTCAGTGCGGTCACCGCTCACCTTGCCGTAATCCTTGCCGGTCAAGCCAAACGACTTGTCAAACTTCTTGAAGAGTTCGTAAAGCGTGAAGTTTGTCGGCGACTTGTACGGGTTGTAGTGCTTCAGGAGCGTCAGACCCATCATCAAGTTTGACATCCACTTGCCGCGCGCGGCGTCAGTGATCTTCTGCATGTCTTTGACGAGACCCGGAATGTTCAGGAACTCCGGCACCGGACTCATCTCTTTCGTTTCCTTGTCGATCATCACCGCAGTGCCAACGCCGCAGTTCGGGTGGCAACCGCAGGAGACCTGGCCCCATTCGGCTTCTGGTCCGTGTACGAGATCGGCGAAGTCAGCGAAAGCGCCCATCAACGAGAGCGGGAACCAATCGCGTGTCGGCTCAGTGATACCGACCTGATTCTTCACGTCGTGCGCGAGGTGCGAGAGCGTGTAGCGTTGTTGCAAACGGCGCTGCTCGGTGATCTCTTCGTCGCGGCCAGTAAACGAAACCGGCTGGAACGAAAGGAACGCAATCTTCTTCGGATTGTCGAGCGCGAAACGAATGATCGAACCGACCTGGTCGTTATTAATACCGTTGACGAGCGTGGTGACGAGCACGATCTCAACGCCTGCTTCGTGCAGGTTGTTGATCGCACGCATCTTCACGTCGAACAGGTTGCCGACCTGGCGGTGGCTGTTCGCGTCGTTACCGATACCGTCAAACTGGAGATAAACGTAACGCAATCCAGCGGCAGCAGCTTCGCGGCAGAACTCTTTGCTCTTGGCAAACTCGATTCCGTTCGTCGCCGCCTGCACACTGTTGTAACCGACTTTGCGCGAGTACTTGATCGCTTCGAGGAAGTGCGGCGAGATCGACGGCTCACCACCGGAGAACTGTACCGACATCTGCCGGCGCGGCTTGATCGTGATCGCGTTGTCGAGAATCTCTTTGATCTCGTCCATGCTCAATTCATGAACAAAGCCAACCTGGTTGGCGTCCATGAAGCACGGGTCGCACATCATGTTGCAGCGATTTGTGAGATCGACTGTCAGCACGGCGCCGCGGCCATACTTAACAGTGCTCGAACCGTGGTTATGAAGTTTCTCGTCGTTGTGCGCGTCGATGTCGCGGCCGGGGAACATCGTTTCGATGTGTGTCAGAAAGCGAGAGTCGACGGCCATCATGTCTTCGAAGTGGCCGTGCACCGGACAATCCTTGATCATCCAGATCTCGCCGTCGCGCTCGATGATCGTCGCTTTGATTTCGCCGACTTTCTCATTGATCAGAACGCTAACGTCTTTCTTGCCGCTGAGAATCGCTTCACGTGCTTCAATCACGCAGTTTGGACAAAGCGAATCCGTGGTGCGCGGCCAGCCGAGGGTCGGCTTGCTCTTTTGCCACGATTTCAGCAGGGGTTTGTCTGACCATTTGGGAGTGAAAGAAGGATTGGGTTTGTATTTATTTACCGATTGAATTGCGTTGAAAAGGCCTTGCGCGATCAGGGTCAATCCTCTCTCCGCGTGCTTGATTGGTCGCATCGTTTGTCCGTCCAGTCTCCTCAGATATGAAATTATTGCGGGTTCGGCAGACTACAGCCTCGCCAAACCGGGTTTCCTAGTGGCAATGACCGTGCCGTCAGGGTAATGACAACTAAGTTCAATTATTTCTTTATTTAGGTTTTGGGAGGAGACGTGAAGGCCGTATCTACTTGGCACAGAGCACTTGGCGTGTGTCGTTTGGCTACGCGGTGGCGGCGAAAACTCTAACGCGTTTGGAGTTCAACCTTCAGGTTGCAAGCTAAAGCTTGGACTCAGAACTTACTCTGTGACCGGTCTCTTCGTGCGGGCGGTGGTTCGTTTGTAGCGGTAGCTGATCTTCTTTACGTAGTTGCGGGTCTCGCGATACGGCGGCACGCGCTGACCAAACTTGGCGACGGCGCCCTCGCCTGCGTTGTAACTCGCCAGGACGAGATCGACGCGGTTGTTAAAGCGATTGAGCAGCTCGCGTAAGTAACGCGTTCCACCTGAAATGTTTTGAGCCGGGTCGTGTGCACGGCGAACGCCGAAACGTGCCGCGGTTCCGGGCATCAACTGCATCAACCCACGCGCGCCCTTCGGAGAAACAGCATGTGTGTTGAAATGCGACTCCTGTTCCATCACGAGAAAGATCAAGTAAGGATCGACGTTGTACTTGCTTCCGTTCTGAAGGATCAGTGAATCGAGACCGGGACGGCCCGTACTCCAGCCGCGTCCCTTCTTTCCCGAACTGGCAAGCGCTGTGGCGGGGTCTTCGAGCTCGATGCGATCGATACGACTACGATCGATAAAGATCGACATGCCGCCACGCTTGTACCAAACACCACCAGGCTCTTCGGTGGCACTTTCAGTTTCAACGCGCGCGCCGCCTTTGAGAAAGATCCATGCGGGACTGTCGTAAACACGTTTGCTTGCCGGCGGCGCTTTTGAAACTACATCAACCGCATCGAAGTGATCGTCGTCGTTATCCGAAGGCTTCGCTGCCGGCGTTTCCGCTTCCGGCTCGATGCGTTCGATCTTCTTGACCCTGTCTTTCGGCAGGACGTTACTGAGTCCACCGCGGCGATACCAAACTCCCTGCGGCGACTCCCACGCGTCGTCGACAGTCATGTACGTGCCGTCAGCTAACTTAAGACGTACTTGTGTCTGTGCCGAGGCGGAGTTGACACAGATAACAAGAAACAAAGCCGCAATAGAGAGTCGAGCGAGTCGAGTCATACCTTGTGATTCTTGTGCTTTTTTTGTGACTACAGTTCCAACGGATCGGCCAGCGTGCGTTCGATCATCGTCTCTTGCGTTTGCACAGGCGCGAACGAGTGTGATGTACCGAAATAGTTACGCCACGCAACGTCGACGATGTTTGACGTCAACTTGAGCTGGTGCTTCTCAAACAAACAGATATCCGTCGCGCGGTCCAACAGGTCGCGCGGCTCGCAACCCTTCATCTGGCGCCGCTCGACGCGATACTTCATCAGGATGTGGTCCAATACCGGTTGATCGACCACGATGTTGCGTCTCTGTGCCTGCGCCCTGAAGATCGCCAAATAAGCATCCGCCGTCGGCGGCTCGACGCGCGCACGATAACCCATGCGGCGGAGAAACGCCTGGTCGGCAAGATCCTTCTCGTCGAGGTTCGTTGAAAACACGACGAGTTGTTCGAAAGGCACTTCGATCTTCTTGCCGGTGTGCAACGCAAGATAATCGACGCGACGTTCCAATGGCACGATCCAGCGGTTCAAGAGATCCTGCGGCGCCACGCGCTGACGGCCGAAGTCGTCGATCACGAGCGTGCCGCCGTTTGATTTCATCTGAAAAGGCGCTTCGTAGAACTTTGCCGCCTCGCTCCATGTCAGGTCAGCATTCTCGAGTGTCAACTCACCACCGACCACGACGAGCGGACGATGAATCAGAATCCAGCGACGATCGTACTCAGCCGGTGTTTCGTCAGTGGGCATCTCTTCGTGACAGTGTGCGTCGAAGACACGAATGATCTGTCCATCGATCTCGACTGCATACGGGATCCAGATGCCGCCGGCTAACGCGCCGTTGATACGTTCTGCGACCGCGGTTTTTCCGGTGCCCGGGAGGCCGGTAAGAAATAACGAGCGACGCGAGTTAATTACGCAACCGAGTGTTTGCAACAGCGAATCCGGCAGCACGAGGTCGTGAAACGCCTGCCGCACAGTATCCATCGACGCCGTTTTCGACGGTATCGATTGCAACTTCATCATGTGCGTGTAGTCGCGCAATGACACAGGCGCTGGGCCAACGTAACCACACACCGATAACAAGCGCGAAAGACGATCCCAACCGTGGTCCAACATCGCGTAGCGCGTCGAACCAATCGCCGACTGCATCTTTACTTCGATCAACTTCTCGCGATAGAGCTTTTGCAGCAGATCCTCAGTCAGCGTGCGCGGCAAATTGATCCGTTCCGCGACCGAATTCGTCGTCGGCTCTGGCAGCATGGCCACGTGTTTCAAAGCCAGGTCGCAGAGAAACTGTTCGGAGATACCGGTGTCGCGAAGTTCATCCGGCAGCGGTGGTCCCATGCTTTCGATTTCCGCGCGGGTCAGGATGGTGGTGTGGGACATGTGGGTGCTCTTTTCTTTAATAGGTCCTATAAGACCTATAGGACCTATT
>DATNJO010000683.1:0-7890 GCA_035603895.1 Pyrinomonadaceae bacterium | reverse complement strand
TCTCTGCCGTTGCCACCCCAACCTACCTGTCCAGAAGGGCCTGCTTCTCCCGTAGAGATCGGCGGTTTGTTAATGGGCGGTTTGTTTGGTGGAAGACTTGCAAGTTGCAAAGCGCTTTCCCGCGGCCGGACAGTTCGGACTTCAGCGCCACGAAGCGCTTCGTTCATTTCTGAACGAACGGCCGCGATTCTTGAAGGCGCGTTTTCCCTTAACGCAATGGATAGTTCGCGCAGGAGTCCGCGGCGTTCCAAGGTCCGCGCGAGGCCACGAGCGCGTGCAGCATCCGCAGGATTAACAATCAAGTTCCCTTGGTAGTCTATTTCGACGTTGCCACGTTGAACAACACTATCAGTGCCAATCTTGGAGACACGCGCATCCAAATTGTGACCGCCGACTCCTGTCGATTTTTCATTCCACGAGAGGACAATGACAGGCGTGTGGATCCAATTTACCGCGCGCCGATCGACGCTTTCGGCGTAGCGTTGTGGCATTCGCTTGAAGGACGCGAATTGACTCAACGCCGCTGTGCGCAAGCTGGTGCCAAAACGATCGGCTGGAGGCTGATTCAGCTTAACTAGCCGAAGCTGCTCACGGAGGTCATCGACTATTTTTTCCGAGGTTTGCTTGATGGCAAACTTGCGTAGCTCGTCGAATTCCCTGTCATATCTTTCTCGATAGGCAGGTGTATTCGGAATTAGATCGGGGCTTTCATTTCGAATTTTGGCCGCGATGCGCTGCTTGATCTCATCGGCGCGAGCACTCAGTCCCTCAAGAATCCTCTCCTCAACGGCTGGCTGGAGCGATGTTGCGGTCTGCTGGACCACCAGCGCGAGATCTGCATTAGAGAGCTGACGTAGTTCCGCATTGAGAGTATTCGTCAGTGACTCTAACTCCTGATCCGGATAGTTATCGGTATGAATGGGGATCGAAGAATGCGCCAAGTTGAAGGCGCTAAAGATCTGGTACAGCGCCGCGTATTGGACAACGCGCACCAGATTTCGATCGCTCAAAGCAGAAAAGTAATCGTAGCCGGTGTCTTCCGCTGTGAGCACCTGGTTGGAGGCGCGGCCGAGACCCTCCGGAATGTAACTTACAGGCAGAGATCCAATGCGATTGAAAGCAATCGCGATAACCGAGCCGAAATCGACGGTATAACCGACACCTTTAGTGTTCCAATTGTAAGTTAAGAAACCTTTGTTGTCTCCGCCGAAATGCTCCCACAGAGGTTTCGGGAAAGGAAATTTTCCGGGATCGTTGTATGCGAAGTTGTGGTATTGGGTCTTCCCGGAGTTGGACCAACTCTTGAGTATTTGATCGGTAATGTTAAGCAAGCTGCCGTACTCAGTATCACGCAGTTCCGGACTTAACAGTATGGGTGCCCAATCCTTACCACCTTCGATCCGTCCGGCAAATTGGCGCTGGCGCTCGTAGCTTTGAAGCAGACTGCCCTGTTGTCCTCGTTGAACGTCAGCGAGTAAAGCTAATGTCTCAAATCGTAAAGGAGGAAGAACGTCGACGGGCACCTCACGCTCACGTCCGATTATGAAAATCCCGGATCGATTGGCGAGGGCACCCAGAATCAAGTCCGCATCAAGGCTGAACTGACGCGCTGGTATCCGGCAGTCGTAAATGTTGCGGACTTTTGGAATCCACCAGCCGACGAGTCCACGCTGGCGACTGATGTAAACACCAGACGATGCTTCAGCAGCCAGACTAGCGAGAGTCTCTTCCGTGCCTCCTTCAACGGGAATGAATCGTTCACCATCGTCAACAACCCAGCGCTTTATTTCGTCCGGCGTGACACTAAGATTCAGATCCGCAGTGCTTGGACTGATCTTTAACGGCAGTTTGAGGGTGTAACTCTTGTAGGAAGTGAAGAACAGTCGCTGGTGCAGCCGGCTGAGAATAGATTGCAACTCACTGTCGTTACCTTTTACTGCAACGATTACATCCTTTACCCAGCCGTCGTAACCGATCGCATGCTTCCTTATTTCGTGTCGAAGGACAAAATCGCCGCCAATCGTCAGGAGAATGTTGGCAAGCGTAACGTGGGGCGGAGGCTCCGAGATGATGAGAGTACGACTGTTGTCAGACTCGGGCTCGGAAACGGCGATTACTTGACTATGAAAGGCGAAGGCTTGCCGAAAGTTCTGCCACAAATCGCCGGAGGGTGTTTTGGCTTGTTCATTTTTGGCCAACAGTGCGTGCTCGGCGGTCTTCTGCTCTTGTAGTTTTTGTGCGTTGAGCCTTTCGCGTTCGCTGACGATGATTGTTTCGCCGGTGCGATCCTCATCTACTGAGAGGTCATTCGTTGGTGGTGTAGCGCGCGGGCGAGTTGTGCGTGGATTGGCCGGCCTCCTTTGCTGATGGGCATTGTGCGCAACCAGCGACTGGTCGCCGCGTTTCCTCAGTGACGCTCCCAAACAGGGCGCCCAGGTCTGCCCAAGGCAAGTAAAAATCAACGTAATCGTTAGCCAAAGGATTGAGCGGCGGTTGTGTAGAGATCGGATTGACATGAGATTTTCTCCCTTTGGTGAAGCGTTGGGCACATCAGTAAAACATGTGGAGAACGCTAGATCGCACGCCACAGTCCAGGCGCTACAGCGAGCGAGACAACGGGTTAAGAACTAGCGGTGAGACTCAACGGCAGTGAACCGTTGCAAGGACACCAAGACGATTAGAGGTTCTGAGTAAAGCTCAATTAGAACGGACAGCCGCGGAGGTTAGTGCGACGGCCGGGCAAAGTCAAGAATTTTTAGAAGTCCTGTTTAGTTAATCTTGTGCTTCCGGCAACAAACGCCCGTGGCGAGTAAAAAAGTTAACCTGATGCCGTTGGCGTCAGCACTTGCTATAATCCCCTCAACCCCCGGTTAACCCCCGTTCGCATTCTCCTCTGAAAACAGCGAGCAGAGTTTTCGCAATCGTATGCCTAGAAAAAAAACTGCCGGACCCTCTCAGATCGGTTCGACGCAAGAACTTACTAACTTAAAAAGCCCGGAGTTGGCGCCTTATTGGCTTTCGGCACTGATCGAATCGGCCGATGACGCAATCGTCAGTAAAACTCTGGACGGCATCATCACGAGTTGGAACAAGGGTGCCGAGCGCATCTTTGGTTACAGTGCGGAAGAAGCCGTCGGCCAACCAATCACGATCATCATTCCTGCGAACCATCTCGACGAAGAACCGAAGATCCTGGCGCGGCTCCGCGCCGGAGAACGCGTCGATCATTTCGAAACTGTACGGCAACGCAAAGACGGTACGCTCGTCGAGATTTCGCTCACGATATCGCCCATCATAGGTCCCCACGGTCAGATCATCGGCGCTTCAAAAATCGCGCGCGACGTTACCGAGCAACGTCAGTCGCGCCGTGCACTCGATGAAGCTGCCGAACGCTTAAAACTTGCCTTAGCAGCGGCGAGTCTCGGTGACTGGTCGTGGGATGCGCGAACGGACCTGGTAACCGTTTCCGAAACAGCCGCCCGCATCTTCGGTGTTCCTCCAGGACAACCAATGTCACGGGAAGAAATGCTCAAGCTGCTGGAGGTGAAAGACCGCGAAAGGTCCAGACTTACCGTTGAAACAGCGCTCGCGAATCACACCGATTACGACATCGAGTATCGACTCAAAAGTCCGGGTGATTCTGACAGATGGATTTCTACCAAGGGCCGAGGAGTCTATGCCGAAGACGGAACTATCATTGGGCAACTTGGTTTCGTTCAGGACATTTCTGCCCGCAAAGCCGCTGAAGAGACTTTGCTCGAGCAAGCTGAGGCGCTGCAAACGCTCAACGAAGTCGGCAAATTAATTTCGGCGGAACTCGATCTGCACAATACCGTCCAGGCTGTTACTGACGCCGCCACGGAGATCACCGGTGCTCGCTTCGGCTCCTTCTTCTACAACGTCTCAACGGAAGAGGGCGCTTCGTACATGCTCTACACGCTCGCCGGTGTACCGCGCGAGGCGTTTGCTCACTTCCCCATGCCACGCGCAACCGATCTCTTTGGTCCAACCTTTCGTGGTGAAGGCGTGGTCCGCATCGGCGAGGTGAAAAAAGATCCTCGTTACGGCAAGAACTCGCCTTACTACGGAATGCCCGAAGGCCACCTGCCAGTAAACAGCTACCTCGCCGTGCCGGTCGTCTCGCGCTCGGGCGAGGTGCTTGGCGGTCTCTTTTTCGGTCATCCTGAGATGGATGTTTTTACCGAACGTGACGAGATTGTCGTGGCTGGTCTCGCTTCGCAAGCAGCGGTCGCGATGGATAACGCGCGTCTCTACGAAACAGCACAAAAGGCTCGCGCCGAAGCCGAAAAGGCAGCCGCCGAGAAAGAACGTCTTTATCGGCAAGCCGAAGAATCGAGCCGTTTGAAAGAAGAGTTTCTGGCCACGATCTCACACGAGCTTCGCACTCCGTTGAGCGCGATTCTCGGTTGGGCGCGCATGTTGCGCATGGGCCAATTGTCAGAGGAGAACGCGGCCAAGGCGCTCGACACGATCGAACGCAATGCACGCGCGCAAGCGCAACTTGTCGACGACCTGCTCGATGTTTCGCGGATCATCACCGGGAAGTTACGCATGGACGTGCAGCCTGCGGATCCAAACTCGTTCATCGACGCGGCGGTTGAAGCCGTGCGTCCGGCTGCCGAGGCGAAAGGCGTTCGCGTGCAAAAGGTGATCGACACGGGCGCGATATCAATTCCCGGCGATCCTGTTCGGTTGCAACAAGTCGTCTGGAATTTGCTATCAAACGCGATTAAGTTCACGCCGCGTGGAGGACGCGTGCTGATTCGTTCCGAGCGCGTCAACTCGCATCTCGAGATCGTTGTCAGCGACACGGGCCAGGGCATCTCTCAGGACTTCCTGCCGCACGTTTTTGATCGGTTCCGGCAGGCGGATCAAAAAACGAGTCGTCAACACGGTGGTATGGGACTCGGTTTGGCGATCGTGCGTCACTTGGTCGAAATGCACGGTGGGAGCGTGCGTGCAATGAGTGATGGCGAAGGTCAGGGTTCGACTTTTACGGTCATGCTGCCGATCAGTCCCGTCTATCGAGTAGATTCGTCTGGCGGACGAGTGCATCCAGCAGCACGAGATCTGTTGCCGCCGCTCGAAGACGATTGCGCCGATAGTTTGAAAGGTTTGCGAATCTTAGTCGTCGATGACGAGGCCGATACGCGTGAGCTCTTGAAGCAGGGATTGGAATACTGTGGCGCCAAAGTCATCGTGCTGGGAAGCGCCGCTGAAGCGCTCGACACGCTGGTAGCCAAAGTGCCCGACATCTTGATCAGCGACATCGGCATGCCGGGAATTGACGGCTACGATCTCATCCGGCAGGTTCGTGGTTTACCTCCCGATCGCGGCGGCAAAATTCCCGCGATCGCTCTGACTGCCTACACCCGAACCGAAGATCGATTGCAGTCGCTACGCGCCGGCTACGACATGCACGTGCCGAAACCTGTTGAGCTGGCGGAGTTGGTGGCCGTGGCGGCAACGGTCGTGCGGCGGAAGAATTAAATACGCCGCAGGCGTTCGCTAGCTGACTTGCCAATACGCCGCAGGCGTTCGCTAATTTCACCCCAGGGTTGGTTACAACCCTGGGGGGTCAAAAAACAGAAAAGAATAACGCTGAAAGCGTTGGCAAGCCTACGTGCGATCCTTGCCAACGCTTTCAGCGTTGGAGCGCCATATTTAGATAGTCTCCCCAGGGTTGTCGCAAGCTCCAACCCTGGGCTGAATTAGCCAACGCCTTCGGCGTATTCGCGATTTCAACTAACCTATTCGCGGGTTCAACTAACGTATTCGCGATCTCAACTAACATTGAGATCTCAAACTCAATTTTTGCCCTAACCTGGAACTGCGCCAGTGCTCGACTTCAACCCACCCGACGCGTCCTCAGCCGGCATCCCCCTACACTTTGACACTCTAGGTATGCTCGCGTATGATGCCTACCGATTCTAGGTATCAACTATCGCGAGGGAATCACGTGGCAAAAGACAAGGCCGATCTGCTGCAGGGAACGCTCGACATGCTCATTCTCAAGTCGCTCTCGCTGGGTGAGTTGCACGGATACGGAATTATCCAGCGCATCCGCCAACTTTCGGATGAAATGCTGAACGTCGAACAAGGCTCGCTCTATCCGGCGCTCTATCGCATCGAGCAAAAGGGTTGGGTGTCAGCGCGTTGGGACATACACGAAACCGGACGCGAAGCGAAGTTCTACAAACTCACCCGATTGGGACGCAAACAACTCGAAACCCAGGAAGCGAGTTGGGACCGTCTCGTACTCGCCATCACCAAAGTTCGCCAGGCTACCTTGTAAGATTTTTCGAAGGAATTCTTAAGCAATGAAGTGGTTCAACATACTCCGCGATCGGCTGCGGGCTTTGCGCCAGCGCGACACCGTCATCAACGATATCGATCGCGAAATGCGCTCGCATCTCGACTTGCAGACCGAGGCCAATATCAAAGCCGGCTTGTCGCCGTCAGAAGCGCGTCAGCAGGCGTTGCGCAGCTTTGGCAAGGTCGAGCGCGCTGTCGATGCCGCCTACGACGTTAAAGGCGGAGGCGCGTTTGAAACTGTCATGCAGGACGTTCGTTACGGCGTACGCATGTTGACCAAGCACCGAGCGTTCACCGCGGTGGCGGTCATCACGCTTGCGTTGGGCATCGGCGCAAACACCGCGATCTTTTCCGTCGTGAACGAACTGCTGCTGCGGCCACTTGTCTATCGCGATGCGGAACGAATCGTGATGTTGTGGGAAGTGACTCCCGAAGGACGGCGCCAGAACACCACCTCACGCGCTAACTTCCGCGCCTGGCGCGATCAGAACTCCAGTTTTACGCAGATGGCTGCGTTTACCGATCAACGTTTCAATCTCACGGGCGATGGCGAACCGGAAGAACTGTCGGTGCAAATGGCGACGCCCGAGATATTCAAAGTGCTCGGCGTCGATCCGCTCCTCGGGCGCACGTTTCTGGCCGAAGACGACGGCGCGGGCAAAGCGCCGGTGGTGGTGCTTAGTTATTCGCTCTGGCAGAGACGCTTTGGCGGACAGTCAAGCGTCCTCGAACAACCGATCACGCTCAACGGCGAGAAGTTCACGATCGTCGGCGTGATGCCGGCGAGTTTTCAGTTTCACATCAAACACCGATCGGGTACCGGACGCCCGGCTGAACTTTGGACCATACTGGCGATGCCGATTGGATCAGGTGCAAACGATCGCGGCCGCTTCCTTTCGGTGGTTGCGCGTCTGAAAGACGGCGTTGCCGTGGAGCAGGCGGGAGCGGAACTGCGAACGATCGAAGCGCGTTTGTCGGACGAAGCGCCGCAATTCAATAAAAACTACTCCGCGGAAGTTTTGCCGTTGCGCGAACAGTTCTTCGGGAGCGTGAGGCGCCCGCTTTGGTTGATGCTTGGTGCGGTTGGTTTTGTGTTGCTCATCGCGTGTGCCAACGTCGCGAATCTTTTGCTCTCGCTCGCAACGTCGCGCGAGAAAGAAATCGCGCTGCGTGCAGCACTCGGTGCGCGGCGCGGGCGAATCATCAGGCAGTTGTTGACGGAGAGTCTGCTGCTGGCGCTGCTGGGCAGTGCGCTCGGGCTTGGTTTCGCATGGATTGGGATCAAAGCACTCGTGGCGATTAGTCCGCGCGACCTGATCAGTTTGCAAAGCGTTGGCTTGAATGTGTCGGTGCTTTTGTGGACGTTGGGAGTTTCGTTACTGACGGGAATTATTTTTGGACTCGCGCCGGCGTTGCACATCTCGCGACTCAATCTCAACGATTCGTTGAAAGAGGGCGGGAAGTCCGAGTCAGCGCAAGCGGGTGGGAGCCGTCGTTTGCGTAGCGCGCTGGTGGTTTCAGAGATCGCGCTCGCGGTGGTGCTGTTGGCGAGTG